>JBAUHS010000039.1:0-29108 GCA_049680405.1 Salaquimonas sp.
AGCAATTCGTGATGATTATGTTGATCCATTCACTGGCATCAGCGAAGACGAGTGGGCCTATAAAGGGTCTGCAATCTTGGATCTTGGTCAATCAGGCTGGCAAGTTGGCGGTTGGTACGCAAAAGACAGCGGCCATACTCAATATGTGACCGGCTACTTCTCACGTGAAATCGACGAAGAGTGGGGCGTACAGGTTAACGGCGCCGTTGCAGCTAACCTTTCTGTTTACGCAATGTATTCAGAAGCTTCAGGCCTTCAAAATAGCCCACTATTGGGTGCGCCATTCGATGTCGAACTTACACAGCTTGCTGTTGGTGCGGTATGGGCGCCAGTATCTGGCCTGACTGTTCAGTTGGAATATGCAAATACTGAGACAGATTTCAGAGGTAACTTTGGTGGAACGGTTGGATTTCATACTAACGAAACTGAATCAGTCAGCGTTCGCGTAACACGTTCTTTCTAAGTTTCCCCAACGGGAAAGAGATGTTGGGCCTGCACTTAATGTGTAGGCCCTCCATTATCGGAAATTTCACTGAACCGGAGTCTCCGGTCGAAAACTAAAGCCCGCTTCGAAAGAGGCGGGTTTTTTTGTCGCGGTTACTGACGCTTGAATAGCCTGACCAGTTTGTTCATGAGCATGTGTTCACAAACTGAGCGCTGAGAGTGTAGTTTTTTGTTCGATTTTGCCACACAATCTACTTTCAAAACCTTTGCAGCCTCAAGCCCAACCCATCACAAAAAACCCGGCATCGCTGCCGGGTTCTTCAGTTTCATAAATTACTAAAGTCCAATTACGGCGTCCAGTAGTTGAACTGCAAACCCGCCAGCTCCGCATCGAACAATTTGCGCAGATCGACAATCGGTGCACCGCGCGGGGCAATAGCTGCCAATTTCAGCGTGTCGATCTCTTCAACAAAGCAATCATGCTTGGCGGTTACCACCACGGCATCAAACTGACCGTGCGCCATTAGATCTTCAATCACAATCGCGCCTCTGCCGCCTTCAAAATGGCTGTTATCGGCAATCGGGTCGTATGAATAAACATCCGCGCCACGGGTCCAGAGCGAATCCATTACCGCAAAAGATTTGGAATTGCGTGTATCAGGACAATTGTCCTTGAAGGCACGGCCCAAAACCAGAATTTTCTTGCCTTGAAGGTCATGAGCTTCCGGTGCCAGCATCTCATGCAATTTGTCCGAAATAAAATGCGCTGTACGTTCATTAACGGCACGCGCTGAAGAGACCATTTCCATGGCCAGACCATGGCTGCGGCCTGCATTTAGCAAAAAGAACGGATCGACCGAAATACAATGCCCGCCCACAAGGCCAGGGAAATAAGTATGGAAATTCCATTTGGATCCTGCTGCGGCAACCACATCAGAAACCTTGATCTCCATCGCGTCAAACAACTGCATCATCTCATTGATCAGAGCAATGTTCACATCACGTTGGGTATTTTCCAAAATCTTGGCAGCTTCCGCAACCTTGATCGACGATGCCTTGAACAGGCCGGCTTTCACAACGCGGCTATAAAGACCTTCCAGAAAGTCAGCGACTTCAGGCGATGTGCCGGAAACGATTTTCTTGATATCCGTTACGCGACGGGCATGTTCGCCCGGGCTGACGCGTTCCGGTGAATAACCGACATAAAAATCGATACCCTCGCGCAGGCCGGAAATCTCTTCCAGAACCGGAATGCAACGGTTCTCCGTTGTGCCAGGATCAACAGTCGATTCATAAACAACCACCGCGCCTTTTTTCATGTTTTGGGCAATTGTCTTGGATGCCGCCAGCAACGGACGATAGTCCGGCTTATTGCCATGCATCACAGGAGTTGGCACGCATACGACCAGCACATCGGCTTCGCGCATGATTTCAACATCAGTTGAAAATTCCATATTGGAATGAGATAGCTCTTGCGCACTGCATTGCTCTGATGGATCAACGCCATTATTAAGGCTGTCAATTTTCCTTTGATCAATGTCAAAGCCGATTGTGCGGGCGTTTTCAGCAAACCCTACCATTAAAGGAAGGCCGACATAACCAAGGCCAATTACGGCAACAATTGCGTTTTGTGGATTTGGCATTCTCGCCGCTGAAAAAACCTCAAGCGACAACTCCTTGCGAAGCGATACATTCATTATTTTTACCCCTGCATTTATATATACGATCGCGTTCTTGGGCGACCTTGGGGTAATTCATAAGCTTTAACAGGAAAAATCCAGTTACCAAATATGATTAACATATCCCTTTGATATTGCTGGTTAATTTTAGCTAAATTTCAATTTCATTTACCCTAATTCATTTCAGATTTTGGTAACCACTCCTGTTAGGCCAATCTTTATAGCCCTCCTATAGATTGGCTGACAGGGACGCTGATAGCGGGAAAAATTCCGCATCAGTCATGCATATAAAAAAAAGAAACGCATGATTGGACTTTAATATGTTTGGGGCAAATAGTGCGGAGTGGCTCTTCGCAATCTTAGTAATAATAATATTCACGAACAGGTATTTGTTCGGCTCACTGGCAAGAATGCTGGATCGTCGAACTCAACCTGGCTTCGGTCAGGACCCTTCGGTTTGGCCGGAAGTCACTATTGTTGTGCCCGTTTTCAACGAAGGCGAAACAGTTGTTGATACCGCCCGTTCATTTGCCAATCTTGATTATCCTTCCGATAAATTGAAAGTTGTTTTTGTTGACGATGTCTCAACAGACGGAACTTACGACCATCTTTTGGAAGCTCAAAAACTTTTCCCGTGGATGCGGGTGGATCAAAACCCTCATAACATGGGCAAGCGCCTGGGCATCAAGCGGGCTGTTCATACCATTGACAGCCCATTGATCATGTCAGTCGACTCAGATGTGATCATCGACTCCAAGGCATTGCGCCGTCTGGTCCGTCATATGCAATCAACAGGTGTTGATGCTGTCGGCGGATGTGTTTTTGTTTCCAATGCCGACACCAATTGGCTGACAAAAATGCAAGCGGTCAAATATTGGGTTGGCTATCAATTCCTGAAAAACGTCGAAAACACATTCTCTCACGTCATGTGCCTTTCCGGCTGCCTGACCCTATACAAACGTGAAGCTCTTGAAGCCGTGGACGAAGACGTTGCTGATCGCCGTTTCCTTGGCGACGAGGTCAAATATGGCGAAGATCGCTTCTTGACGCGCAAACTGGTTGAACGCGGTTTTAAAACCCGTCTGACCTTTGACGCTCATTGTTATACGAAAGCACCGTCAACGCTTACCAATTACTTTTCTCAGCAACTGCGTTGGAGACGTTCGAACCTGATCGACCTGATCACGGCTATTCCGAATCTCAACAAATTCAACGTCTATGTGGTTATTCATTACCTCTCCATGGGTATGTTGCTGATGTTCTACCCGATGGTGCTGTTTGCAGAATATCTGCGCCTGGGCTTCATGATCCCGATGATGTTGCATGGCCTGTTGGCCGCAACTTTCGGCGTGGCTTATGAATTGAACAAGCACAAGTTGCCTGAAATGGCCCGCACCGACGGTGTCTGGTTTATGGCGATGGCGTTCGTTTTCCCGGTTCTTTATCTCACTATGACACCGCTTGGTCTTGCTACACTTGCGACAACCTCCTGGGAAACCCGCGGCGGGGCAAAAAAGAAACAGGTCGCGATTGCTAAAGTGGAAGGAGCACAATCATGAGCGCTCTTCCATTCAATAGTCAAAACACCAAGTCAGGCGTAGCACCGAGCCTTATTCTGGTCATGGGACCACAAGCCAGCGCTTTTGCATCTGCCTTGGTTCGCCTGGATGGCAATACAGAAATTTATCACGCGGAGACAGCCGCTGAAGCGATTGATCTACTGTCAAACAACAAATTTGATCACGTTTTGGTAGACAATCGCACCGACGGAACACTGACGCTTACCATTCCGCGTCTGGCCCAGCTAGATAGCGTTAAATGTGTGACGGTTTTGGCTGGACCAAAATCAGCTGAATCCATATCGGCAATTCCAGGGATCGGTCATGTTATCACACCGCCTTACAACCCGATTGAAATCGCCAACGCGCTTCAGATTGAAGTTAAAGACAGCCGCAAGCAGTCCGTTGATGACAATGGCCTGGCTCGCCGTGCTGATGATCAGGATATTACTAATCAACCTGAGGCACCGGCCCAGGGATCAACTGAAAATGAACTAGAGCCTGACGAGGATTACACTAAAGCTGGCGAGGCGCCTGCTTTAGTCAAATTCTTGTCCACCGCTGTTAATTTCATTCCAGGGTTCACCCCTCTCCTTTCAATGCTTTACAAGAACTTGGCTTTGACAATTCTTGCCGCCTTGTTCGCAGCATTTGTCAGCTACGGCATTATGATCGCCTATTTCTTGACTTCAGGTGACTGGTCCAGCCCTTTGCAGTTGCAGCCGGGTCATGAGCTCGTTGTAAAGGCTGAGCGCGAATTGGGCGAACTGAAGGTCAAACGCAATCTTGCTTCCCAGCAATTGTCAGAAGCGCAAGAAAAAACCAAACGGGCTGAAGAGTCCCTTTTGCGAGCCAATATGCTGGCAGAAATAACGACAGGTATCATCAACCAGGAAGTAGAAAACAGAACGACCCGTTTCGCAGAACTTGAAAACGAAGTGGAGATGCTGAAATCTGTTCTTGATGGATTTGGCTCGTCAAAGGATCGACTTCGGGACCGCTCAGGTCTGAAACGTGACTATGACCGCCGCGTCATCAATCGCCAGGCTTATCAATCCAGCATGATGAACTTTGCTCAAATGGAACGCCAAGTCGCCGATATTCAATCAGAACTAACAGCCAAGCAAAACGACATTGCCATGTCCGATCAGGCAGTCAGTTATCTTAATTCCTTGAAAGACCAAATGGATGGCAAAGAGACCATCATGTCTGGAACCGGTCAAACAGCTTTTGTGCCTTTAACAAATCAGATCATTGAAGTGCGCCAGATGCGTTCGTCGGCAAATTCTGATCTCACTTCAACAAGCCAGTCTATTCCGGCGTTGACCGACAGCCTAGATCTTTTGACCAAGAGCATCGCGGCCTTGGAAAGCACACCCATGTTCCGCGCGCTTCAAAAACCGGTCAATGTATTGTTCGTGCCCTATGACAACATAGACGCATACCAGCCAGACCAGCCTCTATACGCCTGTGCGTTTGCGATCTTCTGGTGCTCAAATGTGGGCGCAACCGGAAACCCTATCAGTGGTGAAATATCCACAACTCATCCGTTCTTCGGCAAGCCGCTCCGTGGCCAGTTCGTCGAAGCAAACCTAACAGATAATTCTGCAGCCAAGAAAGAGATTCTCCATGTTGGACGTCCGCCATTCTTCTTCTAAGTCACGCGCTCTTCTTGCGCTGAGCTTAATGGCAACCACTCTACTGGGAGGTTGCACTCAAACCACAGGTAATATTTTTGCTGCGAAAACGCCTGTTCAAAAACAAGCAATCTCGTCGGTTGAATCGTCGCCGAAAACAGACAAAGTTGAAGTCGATCACATCAAGGTTGCCGGAATTTCCGAAACTGCCAAGAAAACCGCTCGATCAAACTCTGCCTATAAAATCGATGAAAATTCAGCCTGGTGCGAATATTTGAGAAATGACGCAGCTGCTAATGCTGAAATCATTGGCTCACCTACCCTTTCTGCCAGTACCGATGACGGGGGAAATGGTGCCTTTAACATTGGCATGAACCTTCTCGATTTGAAAAAGGCAGAATTGGTTCGCCAATCGGGTAATGCACGATGCCAGGCCCACGCGGCGGCAAAATCAATCGAGATAACGATGCGGCTTGTCAATGAGGGCACAAAATTTGCGTCCGATTATGCCCATTACAGCTATCTTGCAGGCAAAACCGGAGAGTTGAATGCGATTGTAAAAAGAGCCAACGCTTTGAAGAATGCTGGAGTCATGACAGTTCAACAGGCTAATACAATCGAAAAAGCCCGGGCCGATATTCTTGCAGAAATGAATACAACCAAATCTGAGGCAGACAAGCGCAAGGACCTTCCAGGCCTCGATGCAGCGGCGATTACCGGCAGTAATTATCGCCTTGCCCAGGCAACGCAAAACATTCAGACGATTGACCGCGAAATCAGAACCATCGAGGCATTCGATATCAGTGTTCAGGCCGGTTATCGCTATAATGAGGACGAACCGGGCGATATCGGAAGTGATGACTATTACGCCAAAATCAAGCTTGGTGTGCGAATTGGCGCTTTGTCCAAAAAACGCCGTCAATATGAAGATGCAGCCGCAGCAGCAAGGCTGAACGCACTTGAAGAAGAAAACTCGGGCCCGCTTTGGCAAAGTCAGTTTGCTGCTGGTTCCATAGCCAAATCATTGGCAGGCTTGCGCTCTGCAAGAGGCAATTTGACCAGCGCACTCGCCGCGTCCCAAGATACCGCAAATAACCTTGCCGCAACCGACCGTCCAGAACTGGTCTATGCCGGCCTTGTGGCCAAAATGGATATCATTTCAATTTCAGGAAAACTGGCCGCTGTTCAGTCTTCCATTAAGGAACTTGAAAGCAATCAGAAAAAGCTAAGCGCTTTGGCGCACTAGGAAAATTTCTATCTGCAGGTTCAGCGTCCCAACAAAAAACCTGCCGTTTCAGGGCGCTTGCAACGACGGTTGCCGGCGCCCTTTTTTTATCCAGTGTTAGGGTCAGGACCCTAGAACAGAGGCAAAAGAAAAAACATTTCCGCTAGGCATGAAAATAATCTGTAGGAATCTTCAGCATTTCAAGAAACCTGCAAACCAATCCAAATTATTGTTTTTGGGCACTTATTATTAATTCAACTATCCCAAACGCCATTTCCAACTCCTTAATGAACCATGAATTTGTTTGCTAGAAATTAACCGCCTTACTGAACTTCAATGAAACTTCTCTTTGATACGGTTCGGCAAGATTAAACCCCACTTGGAAGCAGGACCATGACTAATATCGTAAAAACTTTTCTAAAATCAGAAGGCGGAAACTTCGCTACTATTTTTGGCTTAGTGCTCACGCCAGTTCTCATGACCGCTGGAGTGGCTGCAGATTATGCAGGCTTCAAGCGCATGGAAGGACGCATGCAATTGTCCGCAGAAGCAGCAATGCTCGCCGGCTCAAAAGAAGTGATCCGGATTCGTGATGATGATTATGCCGATGATGGCGTTTACGACATGACAAATGCCGAAATCGTCGCTGAGTTGGATGCGGTCTTCAAGCCCCACTTTGAGGCTAACTTTGCAGCGGGCGGCTATGAACTATCTGCCGATCAGTACACACTGGAATATATTGAGGCCGACAACAACACCAAAGTTCTGGTTACAATGAACTATGACACAGCGATCATGCGTGCCTTTGGGTATAATACCATGACCGCATCGCGTGAGATGGTGATCAATCTCAAGGTTCAACCACACAATTACGTTCTCGATCTCGTTATGTGTATCGATGCGACCGGTTCCATGCAAAATACGTTGGATGCCGTTAAGGAGAATGCCGCGACTTTCAACGCAGATCTGCGCGAAGAACTGGGCGTAGGTCCAGAGAGCCAAAAGCTCAAGATTCGTATTCGCCCGATCTTTTATCGCGACTGGGAAGAAGGCGAAACCTATAACAATGCCATGGTTGGCTACAACGCTGACCTTGCAGCGCATGCTGCTTGGGAAGCAGAGTATGGCGATGTGGATGAGTCAGACCTGGAAGAAGAGGAAACTTCTGGCGTCGACCCGGACGTGCGTGAAGATTTCCACGATGAGTGGGACGACAGCAATTGGTATTACAAAGATGGCCGCAAATGGGAAAGGTCCAAAAAGTCCTGGCATCCCAAGACACACAAACGCATCAAAGTTAACAGGAAAAAATATTACTTTGCCAGCATTGAAGAATTGGATGCCTGGATCGATGAAAACTATGGCGACTGGACCGGCGGCGGAAGTGGCGGTGGCACCACCAGCATCCCTGCCGAGCCGACAATCCGTGCGAAGCCGGTCAATCATGGCTTGAACATTTATGGTGACTTTATCGATCTGGACCCGAATGATTCAACCGGAGACACCAAGGAAGATCAGAACGCCGTGTTCGAAAATTTCCTCGGTAGCACCCATGCGTTCGGTGGTCATGACTGGCCGGAAGCAGCTGGCGCTTGCCTGAACGAGGCCATTCGCTCAAACTGGTATGACAACCAGTCAGACGATGCGCGTGAATATTTCGGGATCAACTCAACCGATCTGATCATCGACGACAATGATGAGGTCCCGGCTGAGGCTTACTCCAAAGTAACTCCGGTTCCAATCATCGTGTTCTGGTCCGATGCGACAATCAACAGCTTGCAAAAAAGCCGTGATTATCTGTCACCAACCACGCCGACTTCCTATTCAACTTTCAAAAGCCTTTGGGAAGGAACTATTCCAGCGTCTGATCCAGACACCGCAGGCGGGGTTACTCAAAGTCCAAGCGGAGCTACTGGACGGCCAGTGATTGATCAGGATTACAAGATGTTGATCCGCTTCGGCCCATCAGGCGCCTCAGGCTTCACAACGCTCGATACCTGGGATCGCACCTATTACGGCGGAAGCCTGAGCACAGGGAACTCTGAAGCGGTGAAAGTTATCGCCAAAAAGATCCTGGATTCCATTCCTGATCTCTTGAGAGTTGGTTCATAATCCAACCTTGAAGCAAAAAATCCAATAACCCCGCTTTGAAAAAGGCGGGGTTATTTTTTTGTCTGCCTGCTTGCGTAGGCCACGGAGCCAACCACAATAAACATACCAACTATCTGAACCAGCGATAGCTTCTCGCCAAATACGAAATAGGCAATGATGGCCGTTGAAACCGGAACCAGATAAAAAAGCGAAGCAGTTTGCGCTGCACTATCGCGCCGGATCAAAAACATCAGTAGTGATACAGCCCCGATGGACAGGATGAAAACGAGCCAGAACAGCGCGAAGATAAACTCGCCACTCCAGACAACCTCCCTTGTCTCACTAAGGAAAGAAAACAGAGCCATCGGTATCAAGGCTCCAAAATACTGGGCGGCGGCGCTTGCCCGCAAATCTGTTTTGGGGACAAATTTCTTCTGATAAACAGTGCCAAAGCTGATCGCGACCACTGAAAAGAAGATACAAACGATATTGAATGTCGTGATGCCTTCCGCCGCAGCACCGCCCGTTATCCGCGGAGACAAAACCAGCATGACACCGACAAGGGCTGTCGAAAGCGCCGCAATTTTCTTCATTGATATGCGCTCGCCCAGCATAAACCAGGCGATGAACGAGGTCAGCAAAGGTTGAAGCGCCACCACAAGTGAAGAGACGCCTGCGGACATGCCCTGACTGATTGCATAAAATACCGCGCCCAAATAGCAGGCATGAATGAGGATCCCGGTAAACATGGAATGGCCGATGGCGGACCAACTCATCCACTTTTTGACAAATAAAAGCACCACCGGAAGCAAGACACACAGAGTAATTGCCATGCGTATGGCCAGAAATGTGAACGGCTCGGCATAGGGCAAGCCGAATTTGGCACCGATAAATCCTGTCGACCACAAAACGACAAATAATATGGGAACGAAATAGTTGGTAAAGCTATTTGAACTGGAAGGTTGAGTATTTTGAATGGTCGGCCTCCCCCGATCATGCATGCCCCACCTCTACGATAGCTGGATACGGCTCATACACAAGGCATAACTTTGTGACTGGAAAATTTTTGTGATTTTTTGACGTATTTGGACTTGGTCCTTTACCCACAACCCCTTATCAAACGAGAAATCACTTTTCCTGGAATTATCCCATGCTCTCAAATTACAAAATTTCGCCTGTCAGTGCTGATCTCGCTGGCAAAGTATCCGCCGCTATCGACATCAAAACCAAGCCTCCGGGCTCTTTGGGCCGGATCGAGGAACTGGCGCTCAAAATGGCTCTGGCCCAGAACACAGAAAAGCCAAGCGCCGACCCTGCCCGCTTGTTTATCTTTGCTGGCGACCATGGACTGACTGCCGAAGGCGTTTCGGCCTGGCCCAGTGAAGTCACCACCCAGATGGTGCTTAATTTTCTGTCCGGCGGCGCGGCAGCCAATGTGTTTGCCAGAACGAATGATGTGGCAATCACTGTGGTGGATGCCGGCGTGATTGGTGAATTGCCTGATCATGAAAATCTAGCCCGCGCAAATATCTGCAAAGGCACCCGTAATGCCATGAACGAAGATGCGATGACTGGCGAAGAACTGGAAGCCATTCTTGAATTCGGTGCAAAGTTGGCGAGCCAAGCGGTCGAAAACGGCGCTAAGGTCATTCTGTTGGGCGAAATGGGCATCGGCAACACTTCCAGCGCCACCCTTCTGGCACATAAATTGGAAAGCATAGATATTGGTGTCTTAACAGGCCCGGGCGCTGGTCTTGATACAAAAGGCGTCGACAAAAAGATCGAAACTTTGCGCAAAGTGGCGGCCCGCAGACCTGAAACCCTGAACCCTCAATCAGCTCTGGCAGCATTTGGCGGTTTGGAAATCGCCGGAATGGCTGGCGCAATGATCGGCGCGGCAAGCGCCGGTGCAATTGTACTGATCGACGGTTTTATCGCCAGCGCCGCAGCTCTCTGCGCCCTGCGCGCGCGCCCTGAGCTATCTGATTATGTCGTCTTCTCCCATCGTTCCAAGGAACCTGGCCACCGCGCCATGATGGACGCAATCGGCATGGAGCCACTGATCGATCTTGATTTGCGCCTCGGTGAAGGCACAGGCGCTTTGTTGGCCTTTCCTTTGCTGCGTAATGCCTGCGCCATGCTCAATGAAATGGCGACCTTTGAAAGCGCCGGTGTATCCGGCAAGGAATAAAGGTTCTAAGATCACATGATGTTAAAACTGATTGATCAAACCCTCTTTGCCCTTCGCTTCTTTACCCGGCTTAAAATTCCGGGAAAGCAAGGCCATGAGGGTGACCTTGCCGCCGCCTCGATTACTTTTCCTTTGGTTGGCTTGATCATTGGACTATTGATCGCCTCTGTCTGGGCGATTTCCGTATCTCTGTTACCCGCCCTGCCCGCTGCTGGGATTGCAATCGGGTTCGGCATCTTGATCACAGGCGCTTTGCACGAGGACGGCATATCAGACTGCGCCGATGGAATGGGCGGCGGCCACACGAAAGAGCGCGCCCTTGAAATCATGCGTGACAGCCGCATTGGTGCCTACGGGGCAATAGCGATCGTGTTGACCATTGGCATACGTTGGGCATCCCTTTCGGAATTGAACCTCATCGGTGGAATTTTCGCATTGATCATCGCCCATATGGCTTCCCGCAGCGCTATAGTGATCGCCTTGGCAGGAGCGGACTATGCCAGAGACGCTGGCTTGGGATCTTCGGTTTCATCGGGCGTTGAGACCCAAATCCTCCTGATCATATCAGCAATTTGTGTGGCCATTTCATTTCTTCTCGGCGGCGTAGCCGGACTTGTGGCTCTGGTATTTGCTTTCACCTTGAGCTGGCTGTTTCTGCAATATTTAAAAAAACGCCTTGGCGGTTATACAGGTGACGGTCTGGGCGCTATGGAGCAGATAGCCCAAATCACGATCTTGGTTACGCTTTCCGGTTTCTGGGGATAGATCCATGATTTTCCTTCGCCACCCAAAACCCGAAATTGAACCAGGCATATGCTATGGCAGAACCGATCTGGATATTGCCGAAATCGGCCATGGACAGATTGCAAAAGCCGTCGCGACAACTCCCAAATTCACTCGCATTGTCGCGAGCCCCGCTTTGAGATGCAGAAAGCTTGCCCTGTCTCTGGGTGAGCGCGAGGGCATTGAAGTCAGTTTTGATGAACGGTTATGGGAAATGCATATGGGAGATTGGGAAGGCATGGCCTGGAAAAACATAGATCGCAAAGCCAGTGAGCATTGGCTGGAAGATCCGGTCCACCGCCCTACCCCCAATGGCGAAGCGTTCATAGACGTTCAGCGGCGTGTTGCTGAAGCCATTTCCGACCTGATGGACAATGAGGCTCAATCAACCGTGGTCGTGTGCCACGCCGGACCTATCAGGGCAACACAGATGGACTGGGAAAGCCTGAGCTTTTCTGAGGTCTTTGCGCTAACCCCGCCCTATTCAGAGCCCATGCGTATCTTACATCCTGATTGGCGCTAAACGCTAAAACAAATACTTAAAGCGCCGTTTTGAATCCATCAAAATGAGAAGCGTCCTAAGCAAGCAGGGCCAATACCGCCACCAGCACAACCCCGACAAAAAACGCCGCTTCAACAAAGCCAATTGCCCGGTCAATCTCCGGCGCATCCAGCACACGCTTCCCGCTTGCATTGAGGTAAGATTGTTGAATGGTCTCCGCCGGATAAAATCGCGGGCCCCCTAGCGCATAATCAGCAGCGCCCGCCATCGCACTTTCAGGCCATCCCGCATTGGGGGATCGGTGCAGGCCGGCATCCCTGAAAGCTGTGGCAAGACTGTTTCTTGCCGCGCGTGATCCGACTAGTAACAAGGCACCACCGACGATCAACAACGCCGAAAGCCGGGCAGGAATCCAATTGGCTAGATCATCAATTTTCGCTGCGGCCTTGCCGAAATATTCATATCGCTCACTATGATAACCGATCATGGAATCAGCCGTATTGATCATCTTGTAGGCAAACAATCCCGGCAACCCGAAAACCAGATACCAAAAAGCCGGAGCAACTACCCCATCGGAAAAGTTCTCTGCAAGTGACTCAATTGATGCCCGTGAAACGGCTGTGCGATCAAGAACATCCGGATTACGCCCAACGATCAGCGCAACGGCTTTTCGCCCACCTTCAACACCATTTTCGCGCAACCCCGTTGCCACGGCTCCCACATGGTCCATCAGACTGCGTTGGGCAATCAGGGTAAACACAACAAATGCCTCAACAACAAACCCGCCCAAAGGCAGCCAGCCAAACACAAATTCAAGCAACAGCCCCGCTGCAACTGCCACAATAATCAGGGCTGAAATACCCACTGCACCCTTTCGATAGCGAAAGGCATTTTCGTCTTCTTGGATATTGAAACTTCGCTCAAGCCAATTGATCGCCTTGCCAAACACAACGACAGGATGAGGAACCCGCGACCACAAGAATTCCGGCTCTCCCCAAAACCAATCGGCAACAAGGGCAATAAGCAAGATATAAATGGTGACTTCCGACATGGCTAAAGCACATCCATGATATTGGTCAAAGCCACACGCAACCGCTCAATTTCCTTTTGATCCTTGCAAAGACCAAAACGCAGCCGGTCTCGCATTTCAGGGAATTTACGAACAAGGATTTGCTTTTCCAGCAAACGATCAAAAAGCACTTGAGAGCTATCATGCTTGGTGTAGATGAAAAGAGGATTGACACACTCAACCGTCAAGCCGCACTGCACCAACATCTCGCTTTGAGCCGCCGACAGATCGTGCAATTGGTTAGTAGCCGCCTCTATCCATTTTTGGTCCATCAGCGCCCGCCTTCCGATCTCAAGTGCAGGACCGGAAACGGACCATGGCCCAATCAGATTTTCCGCTTTGTGAATGAATTCATGGGAAGCAATCAAAAAGCCCAATCTCAAGCCAGCCAGGCCAAAGAATTTTCCAAAGGACCGATAGATCAGCATATTTCGCGTCATGTGCGGGACGATACTGTTCTGCGGAAAAGGATCACAAAACGCCTCATCAACAATCAGATAACCGTGGCGCTTTGCCATTTCCGCGGAGAACTCCAACAGCTGCTCAGGGCTATAAAGTTTGGCTGTCGGATTATTAGGATTAACAACCACAAGCGCATTCGCCAGAAAAGACATTTGCTCAAAACCAACAACACACTCCACGTGACGCCCTGCCTTTTTCCAGGCATGCTCATGCTCCGCATAAGTCGGCGATAACACCGCGATATTCTGGCAATTCATCAGGCGCGGGACAATCTCAATTAGCGCCTGTGTCCCATTTGCCGCAATAATGCCAAATCCTTTCGGCACGTTGTAATAGCTCCTTGCAGCTTCCATCAGCAACGCTTCAGCATCACCACCCGGCAGTCGCTGCCAGGCATCTGGCGTAATATCGCCAATCGGATACGCGTTCGGATTAATGCCTGTTGATAAATCCAGCCAACTTTGGCGGTCTCCGCCATGAGAAGCTATCGCCAGATCCAACCGACCTCCATGATAAACAGGTCCGCTCATTCGCTCACCCGGTCGATAACATGCATATAGGAGCCGAAGACATTTTCCTTTGAGAGGCCTAAATCACCCAACTGGTTTCCCAGCGCATCTTTTGCGGTGAACAGTGAAATGCCATTTTCCTTTATTGCTTGCGTATAATGAAACTCGTGGGCTGTGAATTGACTTGCATTCAAATGGCCTGAACCAGCCCACAATTTGCGATATCCAAGATGCAGCTTGCGATCCTTGAAACTGGTTTCAAGGTTGAGTAGCCCAAGCATTTCATGGCACTGGCCTTCCGTGTCGACCAGCCCTTCGCCAAGCACCATATAGCCACCGCATTCGCCGTAAATAAGAACACCGCGATCCCTTGCTGACACCATGCCTGCTTTGAACGCTTTTGCCGAGCTGATCACTTCGCAATGAAGCTCTGGATACCCACCAGGCAGAAAAACAGCATCGGCATCCTTTGAGGGAGCTTCATCGGCCAGCGGTGAAAAGAAGGAAATCTCGACACCCTGCTCTTTCCAGGAACACAGCAAATGGGGGTAAATGAACGAAAATGCATTGTCCCTCGCAATGGCTATCCGTTGGCCAAGCGGTAAAACAGGTGCGAGTATTGTGGCGATCGCGTTATAACTTGATGGCATTCGCTCCGAGGCCACCAATAAAGCATCCAGATCACAATGGGTTTCGATGAGTTTGGCAGCGCCTTCTATAAACGCCTCGATATCCTGCATCTCACGCGCCTGCACGAGGCCAAGATGGCGCTCCGGCAATGCCAACTCAGATGATCTCGGAATGGATCCCATCACCGCAATACCAGCCGCTCCAAGCGCATCACGCAGCATCACCTCGTGGCGCGGACTGCCCACTTTGTTCAAGACCACGCCGGCAAAATTGATATCAGACCGAAAATCCTTAAAGCCGTTGACGAGTGCTGCAATCGAATGAGATTGTTTTGCAGCATCGACAACAAGGATAATCGGTAATGCAAGTTCAACAGATAAGTCGGCAGCGCTACCGTTTCCATCGGCGGCACCGTCATAAAGCCCCATCATGGCTTCCACCAATAACAGTGAATCCACATCTCCATGGGCCAAACTTTGGATGCGCTCGGATCCCATTGCCCAGGGATCAAGATTGATCGAAGAAGTACCAGCCGCCAATTCATGATAAACCGGATCAATATAGTCCGGCCCGGCCTTTGCCGGGGAGATGGTGATGCCGCGATTTTTCAAAGCTCGCATCAATGCCAGACTGAAAACCGTTTTACCGCTGCCTGAAGCAGGCGCGGCGATCATCAATCCCCTGCTCAGCGATCTGTTTGCCATAGGAGGCTGCATTATCCTGCATCTCTTTTAGCGCGAACATTCAGCGGATCAGTCGACAACACCTTGCCCTCAAGCGCGCCGCGCCAATCAAGACCTTTACGCAGTTTGACCGCATCACCCACGACAATAATCGCCGGGGGCTTCAACCCGCTTCGCTCCAGATCAGTTACCGAATTGCCAAGCGTGGTTTCCAAAACCTGTTGATGGTCAGTGGTTGCATCACAAACAAACGCCACAGGCGTTGAAGCCGGCTTACCGCATTCCATCAGGCGCACCGAAATATTGTCCCAGTGTTTCATCGCCATATACATGACAATCACTGGAGAGCCTTTGGCCACATTTTCCCAATCCACGGCATCAGGAACTAGGCCACTCGCGTCGTGGCCGGTCAGAAACGTCACATTGTGGTTGATGTCCCGATGGGTAACCGGAATGCCCGCATAGGCCAGCCCGCCAATCCCGGCGGAAATACCCGGAACAATTCGAAATGCAACACCATTTTCAACGAGTGTCAGCGCTTCTTCGCCGCCACGACCAAAGACAAAAGGGTCCCCGCCCTTCAGGCGCAATACCCTCTTTCCTTCTTTCGCCAATTCCACCAGCGTCAGGGAAATATCACGTTGCTTGGGTGAAGGCTTGCCGCCACGCTTTCCGGCAAAGCGCAACTCCACATCGCTTTTCGCCATTTCAAGAATTTCATCATTTACCAATGCATCATATACGATCACATCGGCTTCGCTGATCGCCTTGGCCGCGAGCAACGTCAACAGGCCAGGATCACCCGGCCCGGCTCCTACAAGCCATACCGTTCCAGGCAAAAATGCATCCTTTGGTCCTGATGAAATCGTCACACTTCTACTCCAAAATATTTATTCTTAATCATCATAGATCAACTTGGTTGGCCTTCGCAATCACGTCGCTTATAAGGCGTTTATGGACAAAGTGGAAAGAGTTAAAAAGCCTGATGCAATCGGCCCGGATGGGGAACCCTCAGCACTGCGCCGTGGCTGGACTACGGGTGCTTGCGCAACGGCAGCGGCCAAAGCCGCTCTTACCGCTTTTTTGACCGGAAAATTCCCCGATCCTGTGGAAATAACCCTGCCCAAAGGTGAAAAACCTTCCTTTCCGCTGGCAACAGAAAGCTTGAGTGCAACATCTGCCTCCGTCGGCATCATCAAAGACGCAGGCGACGATCCCGACGTCACCCATGGCGCTCAAATTGTTGTCGAGATTCGCCCCGGACCAAAAGACAGCGGCATCACATTTTCTGCCGGACAAGGCGTTGGCACGGTAACAAAGGCCGGACTTCCAATTGGCATTGGTGAAGCGGCGGTAAATCCGGTTCCCCGCCAGATGATTTCGACTGAAATCAACAAGCTTTGCGAAGCGCATAACGTCCAACCCGATTACATCGTGATGATCTCTGTACCCGGTGGTGAAAAAATTGCCGAACGCACCTGGAATCCGCGCCTTGGTATCATTGGCGGCATTTCCATTTTGGGAACGACTGGCATTGTTCACCCCTTCTCCTGCTCTGCCTGGATCCATTCCATTATGCGCGGGGTTGATGTCTGCCGGGCCAATAATATTTCCCATGCCCTTGGCGCAACTGGCTCGACTTCAGAAGATGCCGCACGGAAGTATTACGACCTCCCGGCCGAAGCCCTTCTGGATATGGGAGATTTTGCCGGAGGTCTGTTGAAATATCTGCGCGATCATCCGATCAGGAACCTCACCCTCGCGGGCGGCTTTGCAAAGTTTACCAAACTCGCCCAAGGGTCCCTGGACCTGCATTCCGGTCGCAGCCAGGTGGATTTCGACTGGTTGGCAGACCAGGCCAAAGATATCGGATTGGATGAAGCGTTAGCCACAAAAATTCGCACTGCCAATACAGCCATGGAAGCGCTGGCGATCATTGGCGACAAGGTCGATATCACCACTCATATTGCCAAGCTCGCCCGGCAAAAGGCTTTGGCAACCCTGCGCGATACCCCGATCAATGTCGAAGTAATGATCTTTGATCGCAAAGGCGGCCTGTTGGCGCGTACCGGTGAACTCGATGTCTGACAAGCCTCAAAAAATATTGATCCTTGGCGGCACAAAAGAAGCAGTTGTTCTCGCCGAAAGACTGATTGATAATGGCCATGACGTCACCACGTCCCTTGCAGGTCGAACCAAACAACCTCTGCCCGTAAAAGGCAACATGCGCGTTGGCGGCTTTGGCGGAGCGGAAGGGTTGAGCGCTTATTTGACAACCGAAGCATTCGACTATTTCATAGACGCAACACACCCCTTTGCCAGAAAAATCTCCAAAAACGCGCTTATGGCTGCTGAACTGAGTGGCATCTCCCTCGAAATCAGGACAAGAGCACCTTGGGCCAAACAAGACGTCGATCACTGGATTGAAGTACCTGATCTTGCTGCGGCAAGAGATGCTCTGCCGATAGGAGCGCGTGTATTACTTGCCCTGGGAAGCCAATATATCGATGGGTTCAAAACCCGCGACGATGTGTTTTATCTGGTGCGAATGGTCGATGCACCACAAGCCGAATTACCTCTACCAAACCACAAACTCCTGCTAGGAAAGCCCTCGGCAGATTGGCGAGATGAAAGAGCCATACTGACCCGCCACAAGATAACCCATATCATTTGCCGCAACTCCGGCGGCAAAGGCGCTTATGCCAAGATCGAGGCGGCTCGAAACCTCAACCTTCCAGTCATCATCATTGATCGCTTGGATTGCTAGGGTCAGCACTGATTAATTAACGCGAAATGGCGCCGACAATCAATTCGGCTTTCAAGCTTTAGCTTTCTTTTTCCCGCGATTGCGAAGGACATGGGAATAGTCAGGATTGTAAAGATCACTATCGCGAAACTCCACATCACCCAAAACTTTGCCAACCATGATCAAAGCGGTGCGGGTGATTTTGTTCGTCCGAACTTCTTCTTTCATTCCGGCAAGGGTTGTCTTGATGTATAACTCATCCGGCCAGGTGGCACGATAGGCAATCACAACCGGGCAGTCTGCTCCGTAATAAGGTTCAAGCGCACGGTAGATATAATCAAGATTGCGGATCGACAAATGAATTGCCAATGTCGCCCGCGATTGGCCTAATATTTCCAACGTCTCATGCTCCGGCATGGAAGAAGCCTTCATGCCGGTGCGGGTGATGATCACGGTTTGCGCAATTTCCGGCAAGGTCAATTCGGTTTTCATTTTTGCCGCAACGCCGGCAAAAGCTGGAACGCCGGGAACCACGTCATAGGGTATACTGAGCGCATCAAGCCTGCGCATCTGCTCGGCAGTTGCCCCATAAATCGCCGGATCGCCGGAATGAACCCGCGCCACATCTTTTCCTTCATCATGGGCCTTTTTGATCTCGGCGATGATATCATCAAGATGCATGGGCGCCGTATCCATCACCAGCGCATCATCGGGAGCTGCCTCCACAATCTGCTCCGGCACAAGTGATCCGGCATAAAGACAAACCTGACAACGCTCTACCAATCGCAGTCCGCGAACGGTGATAAGATCAGGGGCTCCGGGTCCTGCACCGATGAAAAAGACGGTCATTGCACTGCTCCGTTTTCGTCAATCGACGCACCAATCCGTGTGCCTTCCTTTGCCGCATAACCGCGCGGCGTATAAACCCAGGTCTTGCCATCGCCGGTCTTCACCGTGCGTGTTTCGGAAGAACCAACCACCACCACCGTCAGCATATCCACATCATCGATATTGAGTTCAGCCAGTGGCACAACCCGAACTTTTTCCGCAGGCCTTCCCAAATCGGTCGCAAGAATGACCGGCGTATCTGCCGGACGATGTTTCAGCAATACGTCACGGGCATAGGCCAATTGTGTGCGGCGGCGTTTCGATACCGGATTATAAAACGCAATGACGAAATCACCTTCGGCTGCAGCTTTAACCCGCATTTGTATCGCCTCCCAGGGGGTCAACAAATCAGAAAGCGAGATCGTGCAAAAGTCATGACCAAGAGGAGCTCCTGCGCGCGCAGCGGCGGCTTGCAGCGCGGAAATTCCTGGGGAAACCGCAATCTCGATACGCGATGCCGCATCGCTCAATCCACCATTTTGCAACAGCTCAAACACCAAAGTCGCCATGGCGTAAATGCCCGCATCGCCAGAGCAAACCAGCGCCACATCTTTGCCTGTGCCAGCCAGTTCCATTGCGTGACGCACCCGGTCTTCTTCTTTTCCAAGGTCAAAATCATGGCGAGTCTTGTCAGCGGATATCTCACTGATCAAATCAAGATATAGCGAATAGCCCACAAGGTCCGATGCCTCGCCAATCATCCGTGACACTTCCGGCGAGCGCCAGCCTTCCTGTCCCGGTCCAATGCCAACGACAAATAATTTGCCGCGCGAGCGGGCTTCTTCGTGCAAACTCATCTTCAATACCTTTCGCGAACGCGCAATTGCGACGGTCGCCCGTTTCGATTTTCTTTTAGGTGCAATCAAGTCACTGTCTTTTCCGGCAAGGGCAAGTGCTGCCCCTTCCGCAACGCCGTGACATCCAACTTCGGCAAACACAATGTCAGAAGGATTGGCAAGGCGGTGAGCTTCTTCTTCGAGTCTTGAGGCAGGATAAAAAAGTGCCGGCACACCAAAATATTTTGCGGCAGCGTGAATCGCTGCCTCGTCAGCCTTGAGATCAATCGAGGTAATTGCCGCAATTGAGTATTGCGAATGATTTTCGGTTAGGAGTGTCTCTCCAACGAGTTTAATGACCTCTTCCGGTTCACAGCCCCGCTCGCAACCAATGCCCACTACATTGACCCGAGGGACAAACATCAAGTCCAAATCGCCAAGATCGGGTTTTTGCCTGGTCGATATGAAAAGACAGACATCGCCATTCACCGCGATTTCAAGTTTCGATTGATCAATCCAATCTGCCATATCGACGGCATCGCCTTTCTTGCAGACACTTGCGCCAGATAATAGCGCCGCCATTGCGGGCTTTGCATTTTCAGGATTAACGAGAGTCCAACCTTCCGGCGGCTGATCCAGGGCAATTCCAAAACGCAAATCACCTGCCGTGGTAATGGCCGCATGTCCGTCCAAAAACATCGCAACATCCCGTGCCAGATCATTGGCCCCGTGATGGCCGCCCAAAAGCGGAACAATCGACTTGCCATCTTCAGACAGCGCCAGAACCGGAGGTTCATTCATTTTATCTTTGAACAGTGGCGCCAAAATACGGATCAAGGCACCGCTGGCCATCACGGCAACAATGGGTATGCCGTTACTGAATGTCTGGCGGATGGCATCCCCAATATTTGACACCACCTGGTCAGCGCCATTTACGCGGCCTTCCAGACCAACAATCTCGCAGGACATTCGGCTCTTCAGCTGCAGCGCCAAATCTGTTCCTGCCTGGGACAAGGTAAAGATGATCGGTGGTTTAAGCATGATCATCGCTTTTCAACTGATCCAGCAATTGCGTTGGCACGCTCGATTTTGCAATCCAGTTTTCACTGCCCTTATAGATCAGGATGATCGAGAAATAAGGTGCTTTGTCCGCGTCGACTTCGCTCAAAGGGATGACCTGTTGATTTTCGAGCGTCACGCGCTCCAGATATCCGGCATTGCCTGTGAGACCGGCCTGCTCGATCAATCCGCATAGACGCTTGAAATGCCTGCCAACCTTGATGATGGCGATGGCGTCACTGGTTTCAAGACCAGCGAGTATTCTGTCATCTGGCAGCGGCCCCGGCAAAACTGTCAGGACATCATTACGGGCAGCAAGGGGCCTTTGCAGGGCAGCAGCAGACGCCATCAGGGAAGAAATACCCGGTACGACTTCCACAGAATATCCATCTGAGAGACGTTCAAACAAATACATGAAAGACCCATAGAAAAACGGATCACCTTCACACAAGACAACGACATCCCCGCCCGCATCGAGATAGCCCGCGATTTCCGTTGCGGCTTTGTCATAAATATTTTGCGCTGGAAAACGCTCAACACGCATGGGAATCACAATTGGAATTTCGATCTGATCGGACAACATATATTGTGCGACAATCGCCCGGGCAAAACTGTTCCCGTCATCTGGCGCAGGATAGGCAACCACTTTTGCCGAGGTTAAAATCCGGTGTGCTTTCAGCGTCAAGAGTTCCGGATCACCCGGCCCCACGCCAATTCCGTAAAGCGTTCCGCTCATTCCCCGGCCTCCTCTGGATAAGGCTTTTGCAGCGTCAATTGAGTAACCGTCATAAAAGGCTTCATCGCCTTATAACGACCAACGGGAATTGCCTCGCTAACGGAAATCCGGTCCATTAAACCGCCAAACTCCGCCTGTAGTCTCACCAGATAGACCTCACTTTCCAGCGTTACGGCATTCGCCACCAAAACCCCGCCGCCACGCAAGGCGGCATAAGCCGTCTCAAACAAGCCAGTGGTGGTCAGCCCACCGCCAATAAACACCGCATCCGGCTGCGGTAAACCGTCGAGCACATCAGGCGCATTACCGTCGACCACCCGTAGACGAGGAGTGCCAAGAGCAGTCGCATTTGCTGCAATCATCTTCAAGCGTTCTGGATGGCCTTCAATCGCAATGGCTTCCGCTCCTCTTGCCGCACGCATCCACTCAATCGCAATTGACCCGCAGCCGGCACCGATATCCCAAAGCAAAGCATCAGGATAGGGTTTCAGAGCCGAAATTGTGGCGGCGCGAACCACCCTTTTGGTCATTTGCCCATCATGTTCAAAGGCATCATCCGGCAACCCGCCTGTGCGCGGGTAAAATTTGGCTCCCGACCCGACGACACATTCAATCGCCAGTGTATGAAAATCCGGCACCAAATGAGCCCAGGTTTCTGCAATGCCATCGAACCGTTTTTCATTCGGCCCGCCAAGCGCTGCCAAGACGGTTAGCCTGCTCTTCCCGAACCCTCGTTCTGTCAGCAATTTGGCAATATCATTGGGGCTGGTCTGATCTTTGGTCAAAACCAACAACTTCACATTTGGAGAAAAATGCGGAATGATTTGCTCAACGGGCCGGCCATGAACCGTCAGTGTATCAACATCGGCCAGGCTCCACCCCATCCGCGCGGCTGCCCATTGAAAGGCTGATAATTGCGGATGAAACCGGATTTCATTTGTCGGCATAGACCGCGAAATACGTGCGCCGACTGAATACCAGAGCGGATCACCCGTCACCAGAATGACCAGCTTCTTGCCCTTGTGACTTTTGATCTCGTCGATCATCGCATCAAATGGCGAGGGCCAGGAGAGCCGTTTTGCCGTGACATTTGGGGCAAGGTTATGATGCCGATCACCGCCGATGATGACCTCCGCAACCTCAAGCGCTGCCATGGCCGAAGCTGACAATCCATCGACACCGTCTTCACCAATGCCGATGATATTGAGCCAAGGCTGCTTGTCCCCCGCCATCAGGATTTCCCTCCAGCAAGAAACGCCAAGGCATTGACCACGGAGGAGGCCATGGCGCTGCCGCCACGTCTGCCATGAACGGTAATGAATTCCGCTCCGCGCGGATTGGCGGCAAGCTCTACTTTCGATTCTACCGCGCCAATAAATCCAACCGGAATACCGATGATCAAGGCAGGCTTCGGCGCACCTTCATCCATCCGCTCAAGCAACCTGAACAGCGCCGTTGGCGCATTGCCAATCACGCAAATGGAGCCGTCCAGCTCTTCCCAAAAATCAACGCCTGCCGCGCTTCGTGTATTGTTGCTTTCCTTGCCATGATGCCCGGCACGGCGATCATTCAATGTGCACACCAGACGCGAAGGCGACGGTAAATTGCGCTCGATGATACCGGATTTCACCATCTCGACATCGCAGTAAACCGCAGCGCCGGATTTTAGCGCCTTGATCCCGGCAAGAGCGGCATCCTTTGAAAACGCCAGATCCTCCAACACATCCACCATGCCACAGGAATGGATCAAGCGCGTTGCGACCTTCGCCATTTCCGGCGTGAGGGCAGAAAGATCAGCCTCGCGCTCTACTGTCGCAAAAGACTGGCGATAAATCTCTGCCGGATCGCGAATATAATCCAAAGGTCCAGACTTGGGCACCATCCACCTACTTCTTCTTCATGGAAAGTGGGCCGTGTGGATGGTCCGCTTGAGGATAAGGGTGATGATGATGATCTGCATGTGAATGGCCATGATCATGAGAATGATCATGCCCGTGGTCATGCCCGTGGTCATGATTGTGGTCATGATTGTGATTGTGATCGTGGTCGTGGTCGTGGTGATCATGCGTATGCAAAGGGGTCCATGGCAGACCATGTTTCTTGCAAAATTCTTCGTCGCGGCAGGAAGCATCACAATCGCCATTGCACGGACAATTCTCAAGACCACCGCCTATACCTTCCACATGGTGGTGATGGCTCTCTTGCGGCAAACCGATTTCAGCTTCAAAGCCAAGAACCTGCTCACGATATTTGCACATCTGGCAGTTCATCACCGCTGTGCCATCAAGGATCTCCACCAGCCTATCTTCAAAAGTATCCAGCACCAGCGGATGATCGCTCAAATACCCGGCTTTCAGAAATTCGATATCAGGATACCGTTCGGCCACTACATCCGTATAGCTGTAAATCCGTTTGATCAAAACGCCGGTAAAGAGGAAATAGGGAAAGACGATAATACGCTTATAGCCAAGCTTGGCCGCGTGCTCGAGACCCGGCTCCACCAGCGGAAAAGTGACGCCCGAATAGCAGGTCTCCGCCCAACCAAAACCCATTCCTTCCCAAAGCATGCGCATCACTTTGCTCACATTGGAATTGGCGTCAGGGTCAGACGAGCCGCGCCCAACTACCATCAGCAACGTCTCATGGCGTTCAACCTGTTTGTCCGATGAGGCTATCGCGGCTTCGATGCGCTCGGACGCTGCCCGGATCATTTTCAGATCAACGCCCAGTTCACGGCCATATTTGATCGACATATCAGGATTTGCAGCCTGATAGGTATTCAGAACAGATGGAATATCATTCTTCGCATGTCCCGCCGCAAACAACATTCCCGGCACTGCCAGCACTTGCGTGACCCCGCGCGCCTTGAGCGCATCAAGGCCGGAATGGATCACCGGATTACAAAATTCCAGATAACCATATTCAATCGCAGCGTCCGGATAGCGAGCCTTCAACCCTTCTGACAAAGTGGCAAATTCTTTCGCGGCGTTCTGATTTCGGCTGCCATGGCCACAAATCATGATGCCTGTATTAGGGTCGAGATTCTTCAAGGACATCAATTATGCTCCGGCTGTTTCTGGTTCACATTCGCCATCATCTTCCTGTCCATCACAGGGTTGATCATTCTTCTGATCATCGAGTTTCTTTTTGGCGACCAAAGCTGCAATGGCTGCAGCGGTTAGCCCTGCCCCAAGCGCAACCCAATGGCCATGGCCGGCAAGCTCTCCCAAATGCCCCAAATGGGCATCGGCAGAAAAAGCTGCAAACTGAAGTGGCAGGGAAGTTAATAAGACACGCATCAGGGTTCTCCGGCAAACTGGGACGATACCGGGCAAAAGCAAAAAACCTGCAAGAAAGTAAAATTGCGAAAAAAACCGCTTTTTACTGACAGCTTCGGACTTGGTTCCCTGTTTGGGTCCACCGCACCGAAATCGGTCTCAGCCTCTTTGTCTGTACATCAAACAAGGCACCGTCATTTTCCGGCAAACTATCTGTGCGTATCGCGAAGGTCAAACAGATTCCCGACTCCAATCACACCAAATGCGACGAAAGCGGAACTTGTTAGCTTATGCTTTTGAGCTTGCAGCAATATCTTCCGCCGTAAGCCCTAAAACCTTGGCGGTTTTCTTGATCAGCTCCGCTTCACTAATATCCAGATGATTGTCTGATTTTGCGATCGTGAGCAAATGCACCAAGAGTGCCTTTTTGCGTTCCGGATCATGATTGGCAAACATCGACGCCGCATCCCAGGCCGTCGTCTCATAGCCAAAGTCCTTGAGATATTCCAAAATCCCCGGAATATCTTCTTCACTCAGTCCAAATATTTCAGCGCATAGACGCTTGAACATTTCCATTTCTGCCGGTTTCAAATTGCCATCGGCAAACATCATTCGCACAAGCAAAATAAGTTCCGATGTCAACTCAAGATCATCGGCGACTTTCTTGGCCGAGGGATTACCGCCCAGCAAACGACTTAAACCGTCTATAAATCCTGAAGACATGATCCCCTCCTTCACCGTATCTAACCATAAACCAACCGTTTACACACAGGACAGGAAATTCGCAACGTGAGATAAAGTGGAAAGAGTTTTCTATTACTGTGTCAGAACTTCGTGGCGAGCAAAATTACGCCGCAAAAAATCAGCATCACACCCAACCAGTTTTGCAGCGCTAGCTTCTCGCCAAGAAACACGACCCCGAAAATCGCCACAAGGATGATCGATAATTTGTCCACAGGCGCAACGCGCGAGGCATCCCCCAATTTCAACGCCCTGAAATAGGCAAGCCAGGAAACGCCTGTTGCAAGGCCGGAAAGCACCAGAAAAATCCAGCTTTTCATTGAAATAGTTGCCGGCGATTGCCACTTGCCTAGTGCTGTCAGCATTAATCCCAACACACCGATGATCACCAGTGTACGAATGAAAGTGGCATAATCGCTATCAATATTCTCGATACCAACTTTGGCAAATATCGCCGTCAAGGCGGCAAAGATGGCAGCCAGAACCGCCCAAAATTGCCAACTTTGGGCCAGATTGGTCAAAACTCGATCCCGACCTGAGCCTTTACGCCCGAACGGAACGGATGTTTGATCATTTCCATCTCTGTCACCAGATCAGCGAAATCAATCAGCTCATCCTTGGCGTTCCGCCCGGTAATGATCACATGCTTCATCTCAGGCTTGGTTTTCAAAAACTCGACCACGTCATTCACGTCCAGATAATCGTAGCGCAGCACAATGTTCAATTCATCCAGCAGAACCAGATCAAGCTTCGGGTCCATGATCATGGCCTTGGCTTTTTCCCAGGCACCCTTTGCAGCTTCGATATCGCGTTGGCGGTCCTGGGTTTCCCAGGTAAATCCTTCGCCCATTGTGGCAAATTCAACCTGATCAGGAAATGCTTCAAGAACCTTGCGCTCACCGGTCTCCCACTTGCCTTTGACAAATTGCACCACGCCCACGCGCATGTCATTTCCGATAGACCGGAACACCATGCCAAAAGCAGCCGTCGATTTGCCTTTGCCCTTGCCCGTGTGAACCATTACCAGACCCTTTTCGATGGTCTTGGTGGCTATGATCTTGTCGCGGGCGGCTTTCTTCTTCTTCATCTTGTCGGCGTGACGAGCGTTCAATTCTTCTTCGCTCATATTCTTCAGTCTGTCAGATTTCTCAGCCATTGGTTTTCCTCGAAAAGCTTGATTCAGTAATTACCTTTTTGCGCGAGATCACCACCGCGCCAAACCCACAATGCCAACATAGGGGTATCATCAGTCTTGATAGCATGTGGCATATTGGATTCGTGAAACACAAACTCTCCCGCCTTGCGCGCAAGGTAAGGTTCATTATCGCTGCTCCACAAACCGTTCCCGGTCAGGGGAATGTAAATCTCTTCGGCTACATGCCAATGATTTGGATAATCAATATCCGGGCCATATTGAACGATGCCAGCTGCAATCTCATTACTGGCAAAATGCCCCTTAGTTCCGATCAATTCCACATGGGCATAATTATCCGTGAAATATTGACCGAAATCTTCCGGCTTATAAGATTGCATCCAATGCAATCGATCAGCATATTCTATGAAACTGCGAACCAGCCGCGCTTCAGTCTTGCCTGTATGCGCTTCAGTTTCCTTGACATGGCGCATCGCATAGAGCGGGTTTGGCAGCAAATTTCTTTCGCTCAGTTTCCAGTCAAACCGGTCGAGCCATTCGTGAACAATCGGCTCATCCCGCAAGGAAAGATAATCCCTGAACGCATCTAATAGTGGTTTTACACTCATGCCGATTTCCTCCCCGCCAAAGCTTCCAATTGAAACTTTGCTGAATTGGAGCGCGGTGTCCATAGGCCACGTTCTTCAGCCTCAAGAAAACGGTCTGCCATTTCTTTCAAGGCTTCTGGGTTCTTATCCCTCAAAAACTCAAGGGTTTCGGCATCCGCCAGATAGGCTTCATAGACAAGTTCAAAATGATGGTTTCGAACCGCGCCTGTTGTTGCTGAAAATGCAAAGAGGTAATCCACCGTGGCCGCCATCTCGAAAGCGCCTTTATAACCGTGACGCTTCACCCCATCGATCCATTTCGGGTTGATCACCCGGGCACGAACCACGCGGGCAATCTCTTCTTCCAACGCCCGAACCACAGGTTTTTCAGGACGCGAGTGATCATTGTGATAAATCGATGGGCGAGCGCCGGACACATGCTCAATCGCCGCTGTCATGCCTCCTTCGAATTGGTAATAGTCATCTGAGTCCAAAAGGTCATGCTCACGATTGTCCTGATTATGCACCACCGCTTCAACGCCTTTAAGACGCTTCATGAAAGTCGCTCGCTCTTCACTGCCTTCATCAGAGGCGCCATAGGCATAGCCGCCCCAGGCCAGATAGGCTTCGGCAAGATCGCCTGTTTTGGTCCAGCCCTTTTCGTCAATCAGTGCCTGTAGTCCAGCGCCATAAGCTCCCGGCTTTGAGCCAAAGATTCTGAAACCTGAGCGATGCTTCGCCTCGCCTTCATCCACTCCAGATGCAACCAGTTCCTGCGCCTCTTTCCCCATACGGGTTGCAATCGGATTGTCTTTTGCACTTTCTTCAAGAGCGCCCACGGCCCGAATGGCTTTATCGAAAAGCTCAATCTGCGCCGGAAAGGCATCGCGGAAAAAGCCCGATATCCGCAAGGTTACATCAACGCGCGGACGGCCAAGCTCTGCCTGGGTAATGATCTGATAGCCGGTGACACGCCTCGACATATTGTCCCAAACGGGCTTCGCCCCAATCAGCGCCATGGCTTGGGCAATGTCATCGCCACCCGTGCGCATATTGGATGTCCCCCAGGCAGACAAACCAAAGGAGGTCGGCCATTCGCCATGGTCCTGCCGGTAGCGCGTGATCAGCAGTTCGGCAGACTTTTGCCCAAGCTCCCAGGCTGTAGGCGTTGGCACAGCACGGCTATCGACAGAAAAGAAGTTACGTCCTGTGGGCAACACATCATTTCGGCCCCGTGTCGGTGCGCCGGAAGGCCCGGGCAGCACAAACCGCCCCTCCAGACCCGTCAAAAGGCCATGCAATTCGCCAATGCCGCAAGCCTCAACATTTGGCTTAACCTTTGCGGACACATAATCCATGACCAGCCTGGTATTTTGCCAATCTTCGCGCACTTGCAACTCACCATTGACCAGCAAAGCGGCCAAGAGCTCAATCCGCTCTACGGTATCGCCACATGTCCGCCATGGGGTATCAAGCACTTTTGCAAGGTCATCCGGCTTCATGCCATTCCATGGCGCTGCCATATCGCAATCGAGCGGATCAAAATACAATTTAAGATCATTTGCTATTGCTCTTTGCAGGCTCTGGTTTTCACCTTGCCCATCGCCTCGTGGCACCCGAACCAGCGCAACCACCAGATCAGTCAACAGCCTGTCCTGCGGCGCTTCACCAAAAATATGC
>JBAUHS010000040.1:0-21359 GCA_049680405.1 Salaquimonas sp.
GCGTTTTGGATTTTCCAGATTTCTTAGGTGGTCTGCTCATGATTCCAATATGGCGCTCTGGCCGGAAAATGGAAAGAGGCAGAAAAGCGAAAAGTGTCAGGCTACTGACAGTGTTATGTCAGGAGGGAGTTGAACAATGATGTTTCATCAGTGGTTCAGCGGTTCCCAAAATTGACCAAAATTACTTTTCTATGATTTCGCGCCTTCCCTTACCCTACCCCCTGCCCTAGGTTTTGACCAATACGAACAAACCGAAAGCCGACCCATGCCGCTGTCCATTACTGCCTATATAGCCACTGTTCTCATTTTTCTGGCCATTGATTTTGTTTGGCTGAAATATGTGGCCCTGACCTTTTATCGGGAGAATCTTGGCGATCTGATGCTGGAACAACCCAAGCTTGGGATCGCGGCAGGGTTTTACCTAATTTATGCCGCGGCGATTGTGGTTTTGGCGGTCATGCCGGCCCTGCGGGCCAATGATTGGAGCGTGGCTTTGCTTTACGGAGCGATGTTGGGACTCGCCGCTTACGGAACCTATGACATCACCAATCTTGCCACGCTCAAAAACTGGCCTGCGATTGTGTCTATCGTCGATATGATTTGGGGAACGGTGCTGACTGGAACCGTTGCGACGCTAGCTTTTCTGACCACGCGGTGGCTTACAAGTTAAATTTGCGCATATTCTTTCCTTCGAGAAACTCGCTCGAAGGGAATAGGCTTGCAAAAAACCCCGGCTGTTTCCAACCGGGGTGTTTTTGAACATGGGGGATGTTCAAAGAAGCAATTTAGCCTGCAGCTGTTGCAAACTCTTCAGCGTTCAGGGTGCCATCGCCATCCGCATCGGCGCCTTTGAATTGGTCCTCCGTCCAACCCCAACCGGCAGCTGACGCTTCTTCCATGGTAACAACCCCATCGGCATTCGCGTCCACTTTCATAAAGTCGGCTTCCTGAGCCAGAGCCGGGAAAGCTGCAAAGCCAAGAACGCCAAGTGCTAGAATTGTTTTTTTCATGATAATCTCCTAATCGGTTTAGTGCCTTTAAGTTTTTACCGCCAACGCTCAAGCGCTACGATGAGACTAATCTGGCCTTCGATCAGGGCGAATTCTTGGTCAAAAAAACGCCAAATCAAGATGCTTCGTAAAGCTTGGTAACCAAGAAAATATTATGTGAATTCAATTAGTTATTCATATTATTACATCACGAAACCTTGCAGTTGAAACACTGGGCAACACGGTGATGTAAGTGGTTGAATTCGCTGATGATCCAGCAATAAAATAGCCCCCATCCTTTCAGATGGAGGCCAGATAATTTGGTATTTCAGGTTTCACAGGAAGCCGAAAAACCTTTGTTTGAATTATTTGGAAGCTGCCGCGGCAAATTCTTCCGCATTCAAACCACCGTCACCGTCAACATCGGCGGCTGAGAAGTCTTCGTCTGACCATTCCCAACCAGCAGCTACTGCTTCTTCCATTGTCACGACAGAATCAGCGTCGGCGTCGACAACAGAAAAATCCATTTCAGCGGCGAAAGCGTTTACTGAAGTCATTGCAACCAGTGCAACTGCAACCAAAAGTTTCCTCATTTAATACTCCTGAGAAGAAAATAAACGGTCACGACCCAATTCATTTGGTGTGATCCGGTGGCTGGCTTTTCTGCTTCAATTCAGGCGGAAATTTGTTCGATTTAGAGCGGAAATTAGTACAGTTGAGAAATATTATTCTCTTCCCAAATCGCGAAAAAATGACGTAACAAAGCCTCCCTCCAAACAGGGAAAATCAGACGGATTTTAAAGAAATTCAGCGACCTTCGAAAAAGCTTTCGACATTTTCCTTGCCGAGGTAGCGCGCAATAAAATCACGCCGGGCATGAGGGAGTTCTAGCACCGCAAGGGAGGCCATCGCATGGTCAAGTTCCGGCCATTCACCGGTTGCGATATATTTGAGGCCGATATTCGAATATTGGCGATAAAGCACCGGCAGCTTGCGCTCACCATGTTCCAAGGCTTCAATCACACAGCCAATCTCGCTTAAGGTTGAGGCACCATCCACCAAATCTGAAATGTTGACTTCCGGCGGGATTTTAGCATCAAACTCATGGCGCGGTGAGGCAAAACCCACCATTTCACTATTGCTGCATTTACGCTCCAGAAAACGCTTGAGCACATGGCGGGACAGAGGTGAAAACGCCTGGGAGATTGTTACCGGGCCGATGAGATATTTGATCGATTTGTCCCGGCGCAAAATATCCATCACCCCGCGCCACATCATCATCAACGGCGCATAAGAGCGTTGGTAATCCTCGCCGATGGCAGCGCGGCCCAATTCCAGAGATTTAGGCAGAATATCACGGAATGATTTGTGCAGTTTGAAGATTGACGAGGACACCAGATCAGCCGGATCCACACCGCCCTCCACCCGTGATGGAATCAGATAGCGGTAGCTACCAGCAATCTTCCTGTTTTTCGCGTCCCACAAAACCAGATGGGAGTAAATACGATCATATTCGTCGATCAGATCAAGTGGAGATGCTACGCTCGCGCCACCGGAATAGGCATCAAAACGGACTTGGGCAATCACATTGCGCAATTTGTCCGGCAGGCCGTGGGTGACATCGAAAACCTTCAGATCACCATGTTCAACCAGGACTGGATATTGTTTCAACTCTTTGGCTAGCGCTGCCTTGGTGATCGGTTTTTCAACTATGGCAGGCGCTGCGGTTTTACTGATCCTAACGGCTGGCTCAGCGCTGCTTTTCCGCTGAGCGCTGTATTTCGGATTGGCTGCATAGGTTAGCGCCCGGGCAATCTGGCCCGGCGGCACAATACGGCCTGCCTTGATGATTTGTTCGGCGGGTACAGGATCACCAATAGTGAAACCAAAATCATGGCCGCCTCTGAGGAATTCGCGCAAGATCAGCAAAGTTCTGAGTTTGGGATGGATCAATCCGGCGGTTTGAAAGCGCCAGCTATTTCTGCCCGAAACATGAACCGGAACCAGATTGGCCTTTCCCGCATCAACGAAAATTCGCACCTGATCCGTCCACTCGCCGTCTTGAACCAGCGTCTGGCCCCATTTCAAATGCGAGCAAAGCCGACCCGGGAAAAGCGCAAGATCACCGCCCTCTTTGAGATGCTTGAGAGCGGAGACCATCGAACGGCGGTTCATGGCCCTGTTTTTTTCGTTCATGAAAGGATCAACGAATAACAGCTTATGGGTAATAGAATCGGCGCTGGTCAGGAAAGAATTCGCAAACAAACGAAAATTAGGCCTGTACTGCTCAAGCATGCTGTTGACCGCAAAGGCATCGGGCATGCCGTAGGGATGGTTTGAGACAAAAACCGCAGGTTTGCCGTCCAACTTTTCAAAAGCCTCTGGATTTGTGACCTTCCATTTGATGTTGCACTCATCGAACAAATGCTTGATCATAACTTCACTGGATGGCCAAGGCGTACTGGCCTTGAGGCAGATTTTATTGACGGCGCCAATGCCGATAATACTTTCGGCGATACGCACAATCGCCCGGTCCAGAAAACTATCGCTTTCGCGGCCCAGCAAGGCTTCTGTGCGGAGATATTTAGGGCCAGGGCCACCGGAGCCGTCAAAATTATAGCGCGGCACAATAGGTTGGCTGGAAAGGCCAGAAGCTGAACTTATCGGGTCTGCTGTAATGCCTTGTTTGTCTGCACTAGCCATTTAAATCCCAAAAGCCTTGAATTGGCGCCCCTAAACGTCCCTCTGTTATGGCGAGATTATCGGGTGTTTGCAACGATCTAATGACGAAAGACAGAAATTGCCTTGTAAACATTCATTGCAAATTGAATATTAAAGGAAGCCGGATTCCCAAAGGCTCGAGCAAAAGCGGCGTAAGGCAAAAACGGATCACATTATCCAACGCACAGTGGATTTGCCTGAAATAGTGTAAAAGGAGTGACCTGACGATGAGGCATTTGAAGAAACTGATTGCTGTTGCGCTGTTCCATGCCGGAATGGTTTCAGGTAGCCTAGCGCAGCAAGCGGCGGACAGTGTTGCGCCTGAATTCGGCAAAACACGCTCCAACAACGCTTTGGTCAAAACCAAAACGCATATGATCGCAGCCGCTAACCCGGAGGCCGCAAAGGCCGGAAACATGATTCTGGAGCGCGGAGGCAGCGCGATTGATGCAATGATTGCGACACAGCTGATACTCGGTCTTGTGGAGCCTCAATCATCAGGCCTCGGCGGTGGTGCGTTTCTCGTTTATCACGATGCGGCAACTGGCAGACCCACCACATTTGATGGCCGTGAAACAGCCCCGCAGGCTGCTACCGGCGATATGTTCATCGGAGCAGATGGCGAGCCCTTACAATTTTTTGATGCTGTTATCGGCGGGCTTTCGGTGGGAACGCCGGGAACGGTTGCCCTGTTGGAAGACGCTCACAAGCGTTTTGGCAAACTGCCCTGGGCAGAACTTTTTGCCCCGGCAATCGAGTTGGCAGAACAAGGCTTTGAAGTGTCCCGCCGGCTTAATGCTTCCATTATCGGGTCCGCTGAATCCTTGTTTAACAATGAGGTGACTCGGGCCTACTTCTTTTCAGAAGAAGGAGTACCGATCTTTGCCGGAACTAAACTCAAGAACCAGGCCTATGCTGACAGCTTGAAAGCGATTGCCAAAGATGGTGCAAAAGCTTTTTATTTCAATGGCATAGCGAAAGACATTGTCAAAACGATTCAGAGCGGAACGCCCAATCCCGGACGGTTGGCGCTGGAAGATCTGGCCAGTTACCAGGTGATTGAGCGACCTCCAGTTTGCTTTGACTATCGCGATCATGAGATTTGCGGCATGGGGCCGCCATCTTCGGGCGCGATTACACTGGGCCAGATTTTCGGCATGTTGGAGTCCCATGATTTGGCATCGCTTGGCCCACGAAATCCAGAGAGTTGGCGGTTGATTGGGGAGGCCTCCCGGCTCGCCTTTGCTGATCGCGGACGGTATATGGCTGATAGTGATTTTGTCAAAATGCCAAAGGGACTGCTAGACAAAAACTATCTTCTGGATCGCCAGAAGCTTTTTGGCTCCCCTGAACAAGAGGGGCAATCGCTGCCGGCGCAGGAAGTGCAACCGGGCAATCCACCTACGGATCACACTTACCATTTGGCCGATGATGAGAGCATTGAATTGCCTTCCACCAGCCATTTTTCAATCACAGACAAAGAAGGCAATGCTGTCTCCATGACGACAACCATTGAGAACGGATTTGGCTCACGCCTGATGGTTGGTGGTTTTTTGTTAAATAATGAACTCACTGACTTTTCATTCAGATCAGAGCTTGGCGGCGTTCCTATTGCCAACCGCATTGAGCCGGGTAAGCGCCCGCGATCTTCCATGGCCCCAACGATTGTTTACAAAGAAGGGAAGCCATGGCTGCTGATCGGATCTCCGGGCGGTAGCCGGATCATCGGATATGTGGCCAAGACATTGATTGCCATCATTGATTGGAATATGGATGTTCAAGCAGCGATCGACCTTCCCCACCTGGTAAACCGTTTCGGAACCTATGATGTGGAAGAAGGCACTGATGCGGAAAGCTTTGCGCCTGCCTTGGCGGCCATGGGCTATAAAGTACGCTCGACAGATCTCAATTCCGGCCTGCATGCGATAATGCTGACGGAAAACGGAATTGAGGGGGGCGCTGATCCACGCCGTGAGGGTGTGGTTTTGGGCCGCTAAGCTATCATCTTGAACGCAAAACAGCAAAAGGCCCCCTCATCAGGTGAGGAGGCCTTTTAAAAAATTTCAGTTTCGCTGATTAAGCGACTACCAATTGCTTCATATTGGCAATCAGGCGTTCCTGCTCAGCGGTCAATTCTTCAACAATTTTGAATTCTTCGGCTTTTTCAGCGCCGATACGCTGGGAAATGACATTCATCAGCGCGTCACCGGATGTTTTGAGCGATTCCATGCGAGCGATCATGCTGGCCTTGGCAAGCAATGCATCTGACGGCGGATATTCAATTTCACTTACTGGACGTATCATATTGGTTCTCACTTTTACTGACGTGGCTGGTTCAAGGCCGCGAGTTACATGGCAATGAGAGCTCTCGACTGGAACTCATTTACAGATTGTGAGCCAACAGACTTAATAAAATGCTAAAATTCGCCTATTCGGCTTTTGCGTATCAAAACTTTCAATGGTACCTATTTGGAAGAGTTCAGAAGTCAGGAAGTCAAATTTGAAAATCGCATTTGTAGCCAGCCGAACCGAAGAAGCCGCGCAAAGTCTGGCTCTCCTTGAGAAAAAATACGGCAATACCAAGCCCGCCAGCGCAGATTTTATTGTCGCTCTGGGCGGCGATGGCTTCATGCTGTCGACCCAACATCGTTTTATGAACAGCAATGTGCCCGTCTACGGTATGAACAAAGGCACTGTCGGCTTTTTGATGAATGAATATCATGAGGATAATCTTGATGAGCGCCTGAAAGCTGCTGTTGAAAACACCATTCAGCCGCTATTGATGATTGCAACGGATGCAAAAGGCAAAACCTATCGCCACAAGGCAATCAATGAAGTTTCATTGCTTCGCCAATCCTATCAGGCTGCCAGTCTGAAGATTGCTATTGATGACAAGGTTCGTCTGGAACGCTTGATTGGCGATGGCGTGTTGGTGGCAACACCAGCAGGCTCCACCGCCTATAACCTTTCGGCCCATGGCCCCATTTTGCCGCTGGATGCGCCTTTACTGGCGCTGACACCAATCAGCCCGTTTCGCCCAAGACGATGGCGTGGCGCTTTGATCCCCTCAAACAGCAAGATTGAAATCACCATCAACGAGCCGGAAAAACGACCGGTGAATGCCGTGGCCGATCATTTTGAGGTGAAGTCGGTTCAAAATGTTTTGGTCATGGAAGACAAGGAATCAAAAGGCATCATCCTTTTTGATCCTGATCATTCCTGGGATGAGCGCATTCTCGCCGAGCAGTTTCAGTATTAGCGATAAAAGCTTGCCTTCCAAACGCCCAAGCTCCCTAAGCAGCCCGGTCGGCCCTCACCTCATTGCGCATGTCAACTTCCGGTAATTCGAGCGAACGCATGAAGGCTTCATCGGCCAGACGGGAGTTCGGGCTTGAAGCATTGTCCTGATTGGCGGCAACCAGATCCTCAGCGACTTCATTCAAGTCCTGCTCATCTTGAAGGGCAATATCAGCAAGCTGATCTGCAAATTCCAGCATGAAGGCCATCGTTTCCACTTCGCTCATATCCGGTTCTGCTTCTTCTTCAGGTGCAGCCAGCGCCAATGGTTGTTGAGCTTCCAAAGCATATTGTTCAACTTTGCTTCGGGCATTGTCTCTTGCAGCTTCCGTACAAATCTTGCGAAGCAACATCAGTAATTCTTCGACAATTTCATCGCGCTGGCCTTCATAATTTGCCAGAACCTGTTTGGTCACCAAATAAGGCAGGCGCTCAGGCGCATGCATGATGTCTGCTTCAAGATGAGCACGCCAGGATGTGATCGCCGAGCAAAATACAGTGAGTGCGGAAATTGGCAGACCAGCTTTGGCATAAAGCGCATGAAGCGCATTGCTGCGATTGTCTTTCAGTATTCGTTCCACCCGACCCAATGGTTGATCGGACAAGACTGACAGCGAATGGGCAAAGAGCGACAGATTTCCCATGCAAATGGCGCGAAGCAGGAAAACCGTGGTCAATTTCTGGCGCTCAATCAAAGCGCAGACAAGGTCAGAAATTTCCTGATCAGAGATCTGTGCTGCAAATGTGATAGTCGCCTTCTCACATACATCCTGCAGCTCTTTCTCCTTACGCAATTTCGTTTTCGGATCGGCTTCCGGATCGACTTCAATCAGGGTAGTGGCATAAAACTCGATCAGCAAGATTCTTGCCCGCATGCCGATGTCGTGGCGCACCAAAAGGCATTTACGAAGTTCGGACCAATCGCCAAATCGTTCTGCAATATTATAAAAATCATTCTCGTCCAGTTTTGCCTCGGGATTGGTTACCATTGCCAGACATGCGCCTTTACAGCCCTCTTTTGCCATGAGCTTGCAGACCGTTTTAGTAAGCAGAGGACGCGCAGCAATAGCAAATTGCTGGTCATCATTGCCTGATTTGACATAGTGCAAAAGCTCAATATCCAGCAGCGCTGAACAATGGGCAAGAATAGGAATTGACACTTCCGGTTCATCGGCAGCAAGGGCCAAGACCAGATGACGGGGCGGGTTGGGAATATCTGAAAGCGCTTCGGCCAGGGCCAAACGAACCTCAACATCCTGATCGTCCAAAATGCAAGTCATGGCCGCTTCAGCAGCATCGCGTTCATCATCGGAAAGGCTGGACATCTGCCAGGCACGAACAAGAGCATCAGTCGCTTTAACCCGCTTGTCCAGCGGTGCACTTTCCATCCAATTGACGAGACGTTCGATAATCATTCACGCTTACTCCACACTACTAACTTCGGACCTCTAAAACTGCCAAGACAATAACAATGTCTTTGCGATTGGGCCGTTGAAGGTTTGAGTATGGCAAAAAAGAATTAACGATCAGTTCACCATGGCTGGTGATTTTTTGTTAACCTTTTCGCTCTGATGCGTCTGACTGTTAGCTACTTATCTTCCCACTTCGGGCGAAACAATTCGAAGACGTCCCCGAATTTCGAATAATCCATATAGCCGAGCCTTGTTGGTGGTTTGGCTTTTTCAACATCGAAACGCCCCTCTTTCAAATAAGCATCATCGATGTGAACACCGACAACTTGTCCGATGATCAGAAAGTGGTTTGTAGAGTTTCCCTCAACGTCTTTAAGCTCAATGATCTCGGTTTTGCGGCATTCCAAGGCAGCTGCCACACCTTTGACTCTCGGAGGTGATACGAGCTTGCTTTCTTCTGAAGGGATGCCGGCAAATTCAAATTCGTTGACACCATAAGGGGCGGATATTGAACTTGCATTCATGATATCAATCATGTCCTCGCTGACATAATTGCAGACAAACTCACCATTCTTGGAAATATTCTCGACAGAATCTTTCCATTCTTGAGACGAAAACATCACCATGTCAGGGGCCGAGGCTACCGCATTGAAATAGCTGTAGGGCGCAAGATTTGGCACCCTCTCCTGGCTAATGGTTGAAATCCAGCCAATGGGTCTGGGTGCCACCAGTGCCTTGAAAGGTGAATGCGGAAGGCGGTGATCACCTTTTTGAGGCTCGTAAAACATATATGTCATTCCATGATTGAGAAAATATCGGCCAGATCAGGGCGGGCCCGTTCGGTTTTCGGCATTGTGCGGGTGCCAATATGAATGAAGCCCGCAATCTGCTCGTCTGGCCTTGCACCAAGAGCTTTCTTCACGCTTTCATCAAACGCATACCACTCGGTCAACCATTGGGCATCATAGCCAAAAGCATTGGCTGCAATCAGCCAATTCATGCCAACTGCACCGCAAGATAGTTGCTGTTCCCATTTCGGCACTTTTGGATGATCTTGTGGGGCGGAGATAAGCGCTATCACTGTTGCGGAGCGGGAAAAGCGTGTCCGCTCGACTTCACGTAATTCTTCGTTCATTGCCGGATCTTTTTCCAGAGCCCGATTCAACAGCAAATCCCCAAGTCGTTTTTTGGCGGCCTCACCATATTCTATGAAGCGCCAGGGAGCTATTTTGCCATGATCCGGCACACGCGAAGCAATCAGAGCCATTTGCTGGATTTCTTCAACACTTGGCCCAGGGCCAGCCATTGTCTTTGCTGGAACCGAACGTCTGTTTTGCATGAATTCAATTAATTCTACCTGTTTGGTTGGTCCGTCAGCCACGAAGTTTCCTTAATCTGTTTAATAGTGATTCATTTCATGCCATTAATGTTCCACGGAGGGAATGTGACGTTTGAAAATAATTTCAAAACCGTGTTACAAAAAGCCTGCTGTAAACCTCGCGATGATTTTTGAGAAGCTGAACCTGAGATGAGTATTGCCAACCGTATTTTCAGCTTGATCGCGGGAATAACCCTTTTTGTTTCCATTTCATTATCGCCTGTATTGGCGCAGGAAAACAACTCAAACACACCGACTTACAAAGTGACCTTCATCGCTCAATTAGTAGCTGATGGAACTCCGGTTGAGAACGGTCTTGAATGGCGGATTTTTGGCTCAACAATTAATTCCGACGGTAATTTGCCAATGCTGGCTAGTGCCAATGGTGGCACCAAGACGTTCAACATTTCCGCAGGCCAGTATTTGGTACATGCAGCCTATGGACATGCGAGCGCTGTCCGGAAAATCGAGATCGGCCCTGAAAGCGGGGAAGAATATTTCATATTGAATGCAGGTGGCATGGAACTAAGCGCCATCGCGGGCGAAGATACACCCATTTCAAACGATCTTCTTCGGTTTGATGTTTTCGAACAGAAAATCGATGAGCGCGGCGAGCGCAAACTCATTGCCAAACGTGTTCTGCCCGGAGAGATCATTCCGTTTCAAGAAGGCACGTATCATGTGGTTTCCCAATTTGGTGACCTTAACGCAGAAATTCGGGCGGATATTCGCGTAACCGCAGGCAAAGTTACCAAAGCTCAATTGAAGCATCGCGCCGCCAGGGTGACCCTGCGCCTTGTGCGAAGCATCGGCAGTGACGCTTTAGCTAATACGCAATGGTCTGTGCTAAATGAAAGCGGCGAATTGATTACAGAGTCGACCAGCGCTTTTCCGCGCATCGTGCTTTCTGAAGGCAATTATACGGCGATCGCCAAAAACGGCGACAGCATTTACTCTAACGACTTTACCGTGATACCCGGCGTGAACCGGGACGTGGAAGTTCTTGTTGCTGGGTAGTTTTAAAAGCAAGAGCTTCAAGCCGGAACATAATCACTGGAAAGGTTTTGCCAATCGCCCGGCCAAGGATTTGCCCTGTGGGCAGCAAAAAGCCGGGCAATAAACCGCACATATAAGACTTCAGGGGCCGATGCTGATCGGCTCCTTTATTGTTAGGATATTTCAAGATTACGAGAAGGGAAAATACAAGAGCCCAATGAGAAACAGGACGATCTCAACAATGAAAAGCCATGACAGAATGAATGCAAATGGTTGCTTTCGGGTCTTGTGGCGCAAGATTTTTTGCCCGAAAACCATGGCTGGTGCACCTCCCAGAAGAGCCAGCAAAAGCAATTGTTTTTCCGGGATGCGCCACATGCCGTTTTGAGATTTCCATTTATCCAAAGCGAAAAACACAAAAGCGGCGATGTTGATAGCGAGGAGATAAAGCAAAATTGGCCAGACATTTTGTCCGGCCAATTGCATCAATTCTTCAAATTGCATTATTTAGTCAGTCCGCGCCAAATCAGGAGGTGTTGCTTCTTCAACCAATGAAGAGATCGCCTCATCCAAACCCATGGATGTCTGGTCTTGAGAGCCGAGACGACGAATATTGACAGTGCCCTCTTCAGCCTCGCGCATACCGCAGACCATGATGACGGGAACCTTTGCCAATGAATGCTCGCGGACCTTGTAGTTGATCTTCTCATTGCGAACATCCGGCACGGCATTGATACCAGCCTTTTTCAACTTGGCGGCAACTTCATAGGCATAGTCGCCCGCAGCTTCCGTGATCGTGGCCACAACAACCTGTTGCGGAGCCATCCAAAGCGGGAAGTGCCCGGCATAGTTTTCGATCAGGATACCAAGAAAGCGTTCCATGGAGCCGCAAATCGCGCGGTGGATCATGACTGGCTGTTTTTTCTCGGACTTGTCGTCGATGTAAAACGCGTTGAAACGCTCAGGCAGATTGAAGTCGACCTGAGTTGTTCCGCATTGCCAGGTCCGGCCAATTGCGTCTTTCAAAGTATATTCAAACTTAGGTCCGTAAAAAGCACCCTCGCCCGGATTAATGCCGGTTTTGATTTTACCTTCGGATTTCGCCTCGATATCCTCCAGCACTTTCATCATGACTTCTTCGGCATGATCCCAGTTGGCATCGCTACCCACCCGTTTTTCAGGACGGGTAGACAGAAGCACGGTGATCTCTTCGAAACCGAAATCCTTGTAGACTGACAGGATCAGATCATTGATGCGCATGCATTCGGCAGCCATTTGCTCTTCAGTGCAAAAAACATGGGCATCATCCTGGGTAAAACCGCGAACGCGCATCAGACCATGCAATGCACCAGATGGCTCATAACGATGCACATTGCCGAATTCAGCAAGACGAACCGGAAGGTCGCGATAGGATTTCAATCCATGTTTGAAAATCTGAACATGGCCGGGACAGTTCATCGGCTTGATGGCGAATACGCGTTGGTCGGCCTCTTCGTCATCAGGATGCGTCAGGGCATGAGCGGATTTCACCGCAAACATATTCTCCTGATACCAACCCCAGTGACCGGAAGTCTCCCACAGGCTCTTGTCGAGAATTTGCGGCGCATTGACCTCTTCATAAGTACCATCCAAACGGCGGCGCATATAATTCACCAGACTTTGAAAAACCCGCCAGCCTTTTGAATGCCAAAACACAACGCCGGGGCCTTCTTCCTGAAAGTGAAACAGGTCCATCTCGCGGCCAAGCTTGCGGTGGTCGCGTTTGCCGGCTTCTTCAAGCATATGAAGATATTGATCGAGCTGTTCCTGTGTTGCCCAGGCAGTTCCATAAATACGGGTCAGCATCGCATTATTGCTGTCGCCACGCCAATAAGCGCCAGCAACACTCATCAGCTTGAAGGCCGTTCCAATATCATTGGTCGAGCGCATATGGGGGCCACGGCAAAGGTCCATCCATTCGCCCTGCTTATACATTTTCAGCGATTGGTCGGCCGGAATGGCATCGACCAATTCAACCTTGTATTTCTCACCAAGCTTTTCGAAATACGCCTTGGCATCATCGCGCGACCAAACTTCTTTGGTAAAAGGATTGTTGCGGCCTATGATCTCGCGCATTTTCTTTTCGATGACGGGCAAGTCTTCGGGGGTAAACGGCTCGTCTTTGGCAAAGTCGTAATAAAATCCGTTTTCAATAACGGGGCCGATGGTTACCTGAGTGCCCGGCCATATTTCCTGAACGGCCTCGGCCATCACATGGGCTGCATCATGGCGGATCAGCTCCAGCGCCACATCATCGGTGCGCATGACAAGCGCCAGTTCACCATCAGTTTCAATTGGGTCCACCAGATCGCGCAATTCACCATTGAGGGAATAGGCAACTGATTTTTTAGCCAGGGATTTGGCGATGGATTCAGCAACGTCTTTGCCGGAAATGCCTGAAGCATATTCGCGCACTGAGCCGTCAGGAAATGTCAGATTTATTTGGGATGCCATTTGGGCTTCTCCTATCCAGTCCCGCCTACGAGCGCGGGTGGTTGATCGGAATGCCGGATCTGTCACCGGCAGTTATGATGGGCTGGATGTAAGAGATTTGGAGCGATGGTGCAAGGGGGAGCAGTTACCCGCTTGACATGATACCTTTTGGTATCATATAAAGCGATACCTTTTGGTATTATGGAGATTCTAGTGCAACTGGGAAACCAAGAAACTTTTCGGGCTTTGGCGGATCCGTCGAGGCGCTCGATTCTGGTGCTTCTGAGCAAATCCGACATGACGATTGGCGAAGTCTCCGACCATTTCGACATGACCCGGGCAGCTGTCAAAAAACATCTTACCATTTTGGAAACGGGAAAATTGATCTCGGTTCACTCCAAAGGTCGGGAACGCATCAACCGGTTGGAACCTTTAGCCCTTAAATCTGTTGCGGAATGGATCGGGTATTTTGATCAGTTCTGGGACGAACGCCTGGCCGCATTGCAAGCTGCTGTAGAAAAACATGAAAGAGAAAAAAATGAGTGAAACATCAATAACAAAAACCGTTTTCTTCAAAGCCAGCAGAAAGACCGTTTGGGAATTTCTAACTGACAAAGATAAGCTTGGCGAGTGGTTTCATCCAGCTGAAAACAATCTTTCTGATGGCAATGAATACGCGCTGATGGGCAAGGCCGACGACGGCGGACCGAAAAAAATATGCTGGGGAGAGGTAACTGCCTGGAACCCCTATTCTGAATTGGCCTACAGCTTTACCGTTGGTCCAATGGGGGGCGTTTTAAGCCAGGTTCATTGGAAGCTCGAAGAAGTTGGAGCTGGAACGAGATTAATCTTGGAACATACCAATTTGGCAACCACTGACGATGCATTTGGAATTGTTATGGCATTTGATGCTGGTTGGGATCGGCATTTCGCCTCACTTCGCGAAAGCCTTGCCTAAAACTCAGATTATCCGGCGTCGTATAAACCCGGCGCCGGGCTATGCTGGAACAATTCTGTTTTTGCCGCTGTTCTTGGCGATGAAAAGACCCTGATCAGCCCGGCGAAATAGTTTTTGATAATCATCATCCTTGCGCCACAAGGCAATGCCGAAGCTGGCAGAAATTGGATGCTCTGATGGCATACCGTCGATGGATTTCTCATAGAACTCTTGTCGGCACCGCTCGGCAACTTCTTTTGCCTGATCTGCACTGGCTCCCGGCAGCAATATGCAAAATTCCTCGCCTCCTACCCGGCCTACTATATCGCTTTGACGTGTTGTGCGCTTTAACAATTTTGCAAATTCCTGAATGACGCGATCTCCAATATCGTGGCCAAATTGGTCATTGATACTTTTGAAATTGTCCAGGTCACAGACAATCAAAATGAACTGAACATCGGCATTGGATGGATCTGAAATCAGGTATTTAGATTTGTTTTCAAAGCCTCGTCGATTTAGGAGGCCAGATAGAGAATCTGTCTGCGTCTCGCCCCGCAACACCAAAATTATATCCATCCCATATTGTACAAAAAGGGTCATTGCGAGGGAAAGGGATAATGCTGAAACGATGAAATTGATGGTTGCAAGAAAAGTGGATGTTGAAAAATTGGAAATATTCAACTCCTCAGAGGCCAAGTTCAACGTCAGATAAGTTGTCAGGAAAAACTGCGCACCAAAAAATGCCAATAACCAGAACAATATTCTATCGATGGGCATCAACGGAAATGATTTTATACCAGGGAGGCCAAGTAACAGCAGCAAACCACAGCCATAACTAATAATCTGGCTTCGCGTGGCAACATCATGATCAATGTATCGATACCAAAACACGAAGACTAAAAGCACCGTGGCCGATGGTAAAACCCATTCGTATAGAGGCCTCTGCTCATATCTTGTATAAATTGCCAAGGTAAAAAATGCAGCCGTAAAGATATAAAAAATGTCACCGGTAAATGCCCAAAAATTGTGTGGATTTGCTTCGACAATGATCGCTTCAAGGCCAAAAGCAATTGCGCCACATAGATAGGAAACTGAAAACAATGCAGCCGACGAGAAGCGCCGATGGAAATACCAAATGACGATAAAGCCAAGGGCGAACACCAGAAATATTAATGGCGTTATCAGTTGATTGATTAAAACTGACGTCACAAATTACCTCGCAGCCTCTCTTCGTAGGAGGGCAGACCAAGCCTTAAAGTGATTCCCCCGCCAGCAAGTTTATAGATCAGTTATCACAAAAGCTATTGTCATTTAGTACGATATCGTATTATATAATTCGATATCGTACTAAATAGGAGAATTGATATGGCGCAGACACGCAGGAATTTTTTGAAGATCATTGGCGGGGGGACGATTGTTGCTGCTGCCGGCATTGGTGGATTTTTAGCGACACGCACGCCTCACAAAGCATTGGCTCCCTGGGAAAACGCCGGGCAATATGATGACCCGCGCAAAAACGCCTTGTCCTTTGCCCTGCTCGCGCCCAACCCCCATAACCGTCAGCCCTGGGAGGTTGATCTTTCCAAAACGGATCAGGCGATCATCTGGCGGGATAAAGAGCGCAACCTGCCTGAGACCGACCCTTTTGCACGGCAGCTAACCATCGGCATGGGCTGTTTTCTGGAACTGCTAAAAATCGCCGCCAGCCAGAGCGGACACAAGGTTGATCTTGATCTTTTCCCGGATGGCGAAGACGGTCCGGTTGCCATTGCCAGTTTCAGCGAAGGTGCCGCGCCAGACCCGTTATTTGCCCATGTGATGGAGCGCCGTTCCTGCAAGGAGCCGTTTGAAGACAAAGCGGTACCCGCCGAAGCCATTTCTGCTTTAGCTGATTATGCTGACCTGCATGTGGATAGCGAAATGGTCGAGAACCTAAAAAGTCTCACCTGGGAAGCCTTGAAAACCGAGATCAATCTTCCCCGAACATTAAAAGAAAGTGTCGACCTTTTTCGTATTGGCAAGACGGAAATCAATACAAATCCAGACGGCATTGATCTTGGCGGACCGTTTTTGGAAAGCCTGTCTGTTCTTGGAATTTTGACCCGTGAGGCAAATCTTGACCCAAATTCTGCAGCCTTTGCAGAAGGGGTGCGCATGTATGAAACAATGCTGATGGCAACGCCGGCCTATGCTGCGATCAAAACCAACGGCAATAACCGTATTGACCAGATTGATGCTGGCACCCGATGGCTTCGTCTAAATCTCATGACAACGTCTTTGGGCCTAGCACTTCAACCGGTCAGTCAGGCGCTTCAGGAATTTCCGGAAATGCGCGAGCATTATCAAACTGCGCATGCGCTTTTGGCAAAACCAGGTGAAACGGTTCAAATGCTGGGCCGACTCGGTTATGGTCCACAAACAGGTCGCACACCACGCTGGCCTTTGGAGACACGCCTTGTAAATGGCTGATGATAAAAACAACCAAATGCCGCTTTATTTCCAGTTTTTCAATGAAATTGGAATAATCGAGCAGTTAAGCCGGGCTATGATGGAGGCCCGGCTTCCTGACGGGTTTTTGATGACACATTTTACCGTCCTCAATCACCTCATTCGCGTAGGCGATGGCAGGACGCCGTTGGCCATTGCAACTGCTTTTCAGGTTCCCAAAACTTCCATGACCCACACCTTGGCCGGATTGGAAAAAGCCGGACTGGTCGAGATGAAACCGAACCCGAAAGACGGGAGAAGCAAGCAGGTCTGGTTGACAGAAAAAGGCCAGCAATTTCGACTTAATGCCATCACGCACCTGCGCGGAGATTTTACCGAGTTTCAAGAAAAATTTCCGCCAGATAAAATCGGCCCCATGCTGCCTCTACTGGCAGAAATACGGGCCTATCTGGATAAGTTGAGAGATCCTGATTGATCCTCGCTTCATCGTCATAAAATAACGCCCAATTAGAAGTTTCTGCAATAAATCGATCAAGAACGAACCTTCTGAGTTTTCTCCTGACACACCGCTGTCAATAGGCATGGTCTATGGTGTAAGTTATTCCTGCCTTTGTTGAAAAGAAAACACCTTGTGACTGAACCCCGCCCGACTAATTCAGCATCCCCTCCAAGAACCGTTCGCAAGACCGGCATCTTGCTCATTCTGGTTTCGGCAGTGATTTTTTCAATGGCCGGTGTGTTCACCAAAGGCGTTGAAGCGGGTGCTTGGGAGGTCATCTTTTGGCGGGGGGTGTTCGCAACCTTCTTTACACTTGCTTACATCCTGTGGCGTGGAACGCTTCGGGCAGACACAATTGAAATGGGTTGGAGCGGACTAGCCGCGGCGGCGATTGGAGCCTCGGCAACAGCGGCGTTTCTGACGGCTTTCAAATTGACGACCATGGCCAATGTGATTCTGATCTACGCGGCAGCGCCGCTATTTGCGGCTGCGTTCACTTACATCATTATTCGCGAAAAACTTTCTCTTGCGGCGGGGATAGGTTGCCTCACTGCCTTTGTCGGAGTGTGGATCATCGTGCAAGGCGCTAGTGGCGGCGGCAGTTTTACCGGAGACTTATTGGCACTTTGGATGACGATTGGCATGTCATTCGTGATCGCCATCTACCGAATATGGCCTAATACGCCTGCCGCTGGCCCTGCAGCCTTGTCCTCCATCCTGTTATTGCCTTTCGGCTATGTGTTTGGAGATATTTTCGTAATCTCTGCTTTTGATTTTACCATGCTGGCCTTGTTTGGACTGATTTTCGCTGCCGCATCTGTCACCCTGGCAGAGGGCGTTAAACGCGTTGCCGCCGGAGAAGCCGCATTGCTCAGCACGCTTGAAACGCCGCTTGCGCCTATTCTCGGGTGGCTGTTTTTCATGGAGGTGCCAGCAGCAACAACTTTCATCGGCGGGGGCATTATCTTCGCAGCCGTATTAGGATCGCAATTATTTTCAAAGGATAATTAGATGGCCCAAGGAACAAAACTGAACACAAGCCTGAAAGATTTTATCAAAGCACAGCAGATGTTCTTCGTTGCCACGGCAGCGCCGGATGGCCGAGTGAATGTGTCTCCCAAAGGCATGGATTCACTACGAATAATCAATGACCAGAAAATCATCTGGCTAAACGGCACCGGAAGCGGAAACGAAACTGCCGCTCATTTGTTGGAAAGCCCGCGCATGACCCTCATGTTTTGTGCGTTTGAAGGAGATGCAAGAATTGTTCGGGTTTATGGCAATGCGAAAACCACTCAGCCGGACGATAGCCGATGGGAGGAGCTTGTCAGCCGATTTCCTGAAATGGCCGGATCACGCCAGATATTCGCGTTGGATATTGATCTGGTACAAATTTCCTGCGGCACAGGGGTTCCGCTCATGCGCTTTGAAAGCCAGCGCGGGTTAACAGAACTGGTGCCGTATTTTGAGGATTTGGGCCCGGACGGCGTGGACGAATTCTGGCAACGCCGAAACGCCATCAGTATTGATGGAAAACCAACGGGAATTGTGCGTCAGTCCTGATCCTGTTTGATGATGCCTGCCTGTTTCAATTCCTCTTCGCTGCGCCCTGCCCTTGGCCGGTATTTGGGCATGCTCCAACCATAGACAATAGCAGCGCCACGTATTGCAAAACTCAAGGCAGCGGCAATTCCTGCAGCCCATACTTCCGGCATGCCAGCCACTATGCCCAAGGTGTAGATCAATGCACCTGCCAAAGCGGCACTTACATAAATTTCCGGCCGCATGATGACCGATGGCTCTCCGGAAAGCACATCGCGCAATATGCCGCCAAAAGTGGCGGACAACATGCCAGTGATAATGGCAACGGTAATGGATCCAGTGGCAGTATGTCCGTTTGCTGCACCCATGACGCAAAAGGCAGCGAGGCCAATAGCATCCAGCCAGAGCAAAGCGCGGTAGCGGCTTTCAAGTAAATGGGCAAAAAGATAGACGACCACAGCTGCGGCCAGACAAACCAGAATATAATTAGGATTTACAATCCAGAACACAGGCGTTTGCCCCAATACGAGATCACGCAGAGTTCCGCCGCCAATCCCGGTAAAGCTCGCCAGAAAAATAAATCCGATAATATCAAGTTGTTTGCGCGAAGCTGCCAGAGCGCCGGTTGCTGCAAACACGGCAACACCGCAATAATCCAGCACAAGGAGCCAGTTAAAATCTGACATCAGATCGCCCAACGGATTTCACCGACCTTGATCTTGTTCCAGTTTTTCAGATCAGGATTTGTGAGTCTTTTCAATGCCCTGGTCTCGGTTTCTGAAAGTCCTGAATCGCTTTTTTGAAGTATTGATTCAACTATCCTTGCGCAGGCTACTTCGGCAGCACGGGTCGTTCCATCACGGCATTTCAATACAGCGCCCATTCCTGTTTCAGGAACCGCAATCGTGAACACACCTTCTGCTCCGGTTTTCACAAATGCCCGAGTTCCAAGTGCCGCCATCAATTCAGTGTCAAATCGCTGACTGCCAGCCACTATTTCAGGATGGGCCATGCAGGCATCGCGGAGCCTGATCATGGCCTTGCTGCGGCTGGTTGATCCATCTTCTCCCGCACCAAATCGAGCATAAGCAATGGCCAGATTTTTCATCGGAATTTCGTAAGTCGGGATCGAGCAACCATCTATGCCGTAATTATCGGCGCCGTGTTTTGCACCCGTTACACTTTCCAGAACACCGGCGATCTGTTTTTGCAAGGGATGGTCAAACTTGACATAATCCTTGATTGCCAAGCCCTGATATTTTGCCAGCGAAACAAAGCCGGAATGTTTGCCTGAGCAGTTATTGTGAATGGCGGAGACAGGTATACCCTGTTCAGCGAGGCTTTGAACATCGTGGGCAAGGAAAGGAAGTTGGGCTCCGCATTCAAGACATGTTTCTTCAAGTCCTGCTTTGGCCAGCATCTCACGGGCGGTATCGGTGTGCATCACCTCGCCATTATGAGAAGAGCAAGCCAAGGCAAGGTGACGGGCCGCAAAGCCGTACGCATCCGCAGCGCCGCTTTCGACCAATAACAAAGCCTGAAGCGCCTTGTTGGCAGAGCGGGGAAACACTGCCCGTTCCCCATCACCCCAAGTCTCAACAATCTTGCCTGAAGCATCCGCGACGATGATATCGACCGCATGGAGACTTTCCAGATATTGGGTAGTTGCATTGCCTCTTGTAACTTCAATGATGGCAGCGGGATTGGATTTCATCTTGTCATTTTCCAACGCATTTTTTCCGGCACGGGATCAAGTCCCGCTTTTCCCAGAGGATTACATTTCAAAACGCGCCAGAAAGTGAGCCAGCCACCCGGCAACAGACCATGACGCGCAATCGCCTCATAGCCGTATTCCGAGCAGGTGGGAAGATGTCTGCAAGACCGCCCGAAGAAAGGCGAAAGCGTCAATTGATAAAATCGTATCAGGCCAATGCCCAAAAGCCGACCGGGCGTTTTGGGCCACGCGCCAGACCAGTTCCGGCCAGCGGGTTTTGGACTTTTGTTGCTGTCAGCACACATCGCAATTATTTCACACGAAACCGGATACCGGCTCCAGAAAGAGCATTCATGGCGTGACGCTTGGCCGTTGCCTGTTTTTCACGTTTGGCGGCCTTCAGATTGGCTTCGATTTCTTCAACACAGTCGACCACGGCATCAAATGTCAAAAGCGTGGAAGCGTGACGGGCCTTATATTCACGCACTGGCTCCAGAAACTTGAACTCGGCAAATTTTCCTTCCGGTGCGGGAGCGCCATCTTTCAACATGGCATAGGCCTGCTTCTTCAACTGTTTGAGTTCTGCAGCCGTTGCGCCAATAATATTACGCGCCATAATAGAAGAAGATGCCTGGCCAAGAGCGCATGCTTTAACATCATGGGCAAAGTCCGTAACCACCAAAGCGCCGTCACGCTCTTCCATCTTAAGATCAACAATTACCGTTGAACCACAAAGTTTTGAGTGCGCCTTGGCAGTAGCATCAGGCGTATCGAGACGGCCTGCGTGAGGTATGTTCCCGGCATATTCGATTATTTTTGCGTTATACACATCGTCCAGCATTGCCAGAACTCCTGATTGGTTGCTGTTTTGAATATAGGCAGGCTTCAAAGAAAAATCGAGTGGGAAAAAGACAGTCATGCCTTGGGGTTCTCTCAATTGTAAAATGAGTGCTT
>JBAUHS010000041.1:0-27619 GCA_049680405.1 Salaquimonas sp.
TTGCTCGGAATGACCTTAGTTGGCCGCTGACTTCTCGGAACATAGACGCCAATAGATTTGCGATTCGAATTTGTTCCAAGTCGAATCGTTCAAAACCCTTTATATCGACTCCCGCCCTATGGATTGAATTTATAAGCAAAGACTTTTGGACAATTTCTGAAAAATCAAGAGCGTTAAGGTCAATTTTCTCGATTTCCGTTTCCTCTTCAAACAAATCGAGCACAGTATCCTGCTCAATTTCTAGAACATATTTTGCCAATTTCTCATTATATGATTTGGCTTTTTCAATTTTCTCTTTTGTTACATCAACAAGTCTTTTTCGCTCACTATGTTTTTGAAGGTGTTCGCCGACTTCTTTCAACAAATCTGATATTTGCTTATTCAATTTCAAGGCCCTTGTTTAATTTAAGATACTGAAACAAGAAATCCCAATGAGTTCAACCTCAAATATATAAGACTGCACAGCTATCGATTTACCACCACTTCTTGGCTTCGAACTTGCCTGCAGCGTCTTCAATGATATGGGCGGTTTGGAACAGGGTTTCCTCTTCGAACGGCTTGCCGATGAGTTGAAGGCCAAGCGGCAGGCCGTCAGCAGAAAGACCTGCAGGGACAGCAATGCCCGGAAGTCCAGCCATGTTGACAGCAACTGTGAAGATATCTTGTTGATACATCTTAATGGGATCAGACGCCATTTCCTTGTCGCCGATCTCAAACGCGGCAGAAGGCGTTGCAGGGGTCAGGATTGCATCCACACCGGCGGCGAAGACCTTTTCAAAATCCTGTTTGATGAGCGTGCGGACTTTTTGAGCGCGAAGATAATAAGCGTCATAATAGCCGGCGGACAGAACATAAGTGCCGATCATGATACGGCGGCGCACTTCTTCGCCAAAGCCGGCAGCCCGGGTTTTTTCATACATATCGGTGATGTCTTTGCCATTGACCCTGAGGCCATAGCGAACGCCATCATAGCGGGCGAGGTTTGAAGAGGCTTCTGCTGGTGCAACAATGTAATAGGCTGGCAAGGCGTATTTGGTATGCGGCAAAGAGATATCGACAATCTCTGCCCCGGCGGCCTTGTACCATTCAATGCCCTGCTGCCAAAGCGCTTCGATTTCCTCGGGCATATTGTCGACGCGGTATTCTTTTGGAATGCCGATCTTCATGCCTTTGACGGATTTGCCAATTGCAGCTTCATAATGCGCTTCCGGCGCATCGACGGAGGTCGTGTCTTTGGGATCAACGCTCGCCATGGATTGCAACATGATGGCCGCATCGCGCACATCTCTTGTGATCGGGCCAGCCTGGTCGAGCGAAGAGGCAAATGCGGCAATGCCCCAGCGCGAGCAACGGCCATAGGTCGGTTTGATGCCCACGGTGCCAGTAAAAGCTGCGGGCTGGCGAATGGAGCCGCCGGTATCAGTTGCCGTTGCTGCGGCGCAGAGATGCGCTGCCACTGCGGAAGCTGAGCCGCCAGAAGAACCACCCGGGACCAGTTTGGCGTTAGAGCCATCGGATTTCCACGGATTGACCACCGGGCCATAGTAAGATGTCTCATTGGAGGAGCCCATTGCAAACTCGTCCATGTTGAGTTTGCCGAGCATCACCGCGCCATCATTCCAAAGGTTCTGGGTGACAGTGGATTCGTATTTTGGTTTGAAACTGTCAAGGATATGCGAGCATGCCTGAGTGTGGATGTCCTTGGTGCCAAACAGGTCCTTGATGCCAAGGGGAATGCCCTCAAGCGCCCCGCCCTTTCCGGCCTGAAGCTTTTCGTCTGATGCCTTGGCCATTTCCATTGCCTTGTCCGCTGTCACAGTGACATAAGCGTTCAAGGAAGCATTGGCCGCTTCGATTGCTGCCACATAGGCGCCAGTCAATTCGCTGGAGGTGATCTCCTTGGCCCGCAATTTTTCACGCGCTTCAGCAATGGTGAGTTTGGTAAGGTCTGTCATGAGCGTATCTTCTTTTCATAAAATCGGGACCAACCGGAATCCGGATAGTCCAAAAATGGTCCGCGAACGGTAAAGCCGTTGCGTTCGTAAATTCTGAATGCGGCATCAAACGTAGGCACATTGCCTGTTTCGAGCATCAGGGTTTGAAGGCTCTTTTCAGCAGCCAGCGCTTCAACTGCATTCAGCAGTTGATATCCAACCCCTTTGCCACGAGCGCTGTCACGGGTGTACATGCGTTTGACCTCGCCCATCTCGGCGTTATGCACTTTGAGCGCGCCCATACCCACGGCCGCATCGGTTTCATCGCGGGCAATAAAGAGTGTCGTTGCGCTTTCGGCGATCTGTTCAGCAGTCATTTGAAACTGAAACTCCGGTGGTGTCAGCGGACGCATAACATCGTTGAGTTCAGCAATCATCTTGCGAACATCATCCTGCAAGGGCGTTTCAGCCGTGATGGAAACGGTCATCGTCATGAGGGTTACTCGATGACCTTTGGCACCATAAAATAGTTGTCTTCGGTCACAGGAGCATTGGCAACAATATCCGCAGCCTTGTCACCATCGGTGACTGTGTCCTCGCGCTTGCGCATGGTCATTTCAACAACCGAAGTCATCGGCTCAACGCCTTCGACATCGACCTCGTTCAGTTGCTCGACAAAGCCGATGATATTGTTCAGCTCACCGACCATTTTATCGGCTTGCTCGTCAGTTACTGCGATGCGGGCAAGTTTGGCCACGCGTTTAACGGTTGTAAGATCGACAGACATGTTCGCTTCCATACAATATGATTGGGAAATCAGCTTTGGCTATAGCCGCCTTGGGCTAATGGTTCAATGGTTTAGCGCTCAAAATACGCTGAAAACAGTTAGGTTTTATAGGTTTCTAAAAGCTGAGCCCCCCGCCCACTTTGGCGACCGTAACTTTTGTAGCATCGCCTTCCATCGCCGCAAGGAAAGTATCTGCATTGGAATCGATAATCGGGAATGAAGCGTAATGGCAGGGTATGATGGTTTCGAAGTTGAAATATCGGCGGCAGGCAAGAGCCGCGACAGCACCGCCCATGGTAAAGCGGTCCCCGATTGGAACCAGACCGATGGCAGGCTGATGTAATTCATTGATCAAGGCCATATCGCCGAAAATATCCGTATCACCCATATGATAGAGCGTTTTTTCACCCTTGATGTGCAGAACCAGCCCGGCGGGATTGCCTAGATAGATATTCTGGCCCTCACCGGTCTGTTTGGATGAAGAGTGATCCGCACGGACAAAAGTCGTTGAAAACTCGCCGCAATCGAGCGTTCCACCCAAATTGCCAGGATTGATCTGCTTATCTGACAGGCCTTGGCCAACCAAATACATGCAGATTTCGAAATTGGCGACCAATTGCGCCCCGGTCTGCTTGCAAATCTCAAGAGATGAGCCAATATGATCATCATGGCCGTGGGTCAGCAAGACATGGGTTGTGCCTTTGATTGCTTCGGCTTTTTTGGTTTCGTCGGCATATTCGCCGAAGAAAAACGGGTCCATGAGGATTTTCGTCGCGCCAAATTCCACACCAAAAGCCGAATGGCCATACCAGGTCAGTTTCATCTTAGTCTCCGATTGCAATTCCTGTTTTGAGCGATCATACAACTCTTTAAGCTGGTATGGTATCATCCGGCGTAAAGAAACCGTTCGATAATGCGATAAAATGAGCAATAACAACATCATCAATGTGGAAGAATTGGCAGCTCTCCACAAACCGGGCGAACGTCTGCTGGGTCTCGATCTTGGCACAAAGACGATTGGCGTTGCTGTTTCTGACGGAATGCTATCCATCGCTTCCAGTCTTGAAACCATTCAGCGTACCAAATTTTCCAAAGATGTAGAGCAATTGCTGGTTTTGGCGGGCAAAAACAAGACCTGTGCTCTGGTGATGGGCTTGCCACTCAATATGGACGGCTCCGAAGGGCCACGGGCTCAGGCGACGCGCGCCTTTGTTCGTAATCTCAAGCGATTGACGGATTTGCCGGTATTGTTTTGGGATGAGCGTTTATCGACGGTTGCGGCTGAACGCGTGATGATTGAAGCGGATATGTCACGCAAAAAAAGAGCCGCGAAGATCGATGCGGCAGCGGCGGCCTTTATTCTGCAGGGTGTACTCGACCGTTTGAAGAATATTCCGAAGTAAATTCCTCGTCCGTATCCATCATGTGATCTTCTCCCCAATAGGAACGGAAAGTCTCTTTTGCCTGCGGGAGCCAGGATTCTCTCCACTTGATGGCGGCGATACCCATCACAATTGCGGTATCAAATGCACAGGCTGCGGCAACAACGCCCGGAATAGACTCAGGCTCCATGCCAAGCATATTGGCATAAATTTCGAATACGAGATCATGGACATTTCTGCTGAGCATATGAAAGCCAAAGGAAATATCATTGGCGCTCAAAGCATACCAACCCCAAAAAAGAGCCAGTGGAACAAACCATAAAGTTAAAAAAATACGCAAGGTGACCGCCTTTCAGTCCACTCACCTTGGGCGAAACACAGAAGGCGTGCAACGTAAACCTTTTGTTAAGGTTAACGGCGATGGGCCAATTTGTAACTAATGGCGCAACCAAATTGCGTGACAGCTTAAAGGTCGTGGTTTAAAGGCAAATTTCAAACCCTGCCGGAAACCTCTCCCATGCTGCCCATCTTCGAAAGCCTTCTGCCTGTTTTTATCCTGATTGCGATTGGTGCGTTTTTGAAATTCATCAAGCTCATTCAGGATGATCAATGGATCGGACTGGAGCGTATCAGCTATTATCTGTTTTTCCCGGCTCTGCTCACCAACACCCTGTACAAGACAGATTTTGGAGCAATTGCTGCTTCAACTTCCGTATTAGCCTTTTTTAGCGGACTTGGACTGGTGATGTTTTTGGGATTTGCGCTAAAACGCCCGATGCAGGCAGCGTTTGATATGTCGCCGGCATCCTATTCCAGCGTCTTTCAAGGGTTTACCCGTTGGAATGCTTTTGTGGCATTGGCGATTGCGCAAAAAATGGGTGGGCAGCCAGCGGTTACCATTGTGGCGCTTGGTATTGGCGCAATGGCCATTCCGGTCAATATCCTGAATCTGACCATGGTGGCCAAATGGGGAGACCGTTCTGCCAATGGATCACCGGAAATAGGCAGCGTTTTCTGGCTGGTCGCGCGCAACCCGCTGGTGGTGGGGACTTTGTTCGGCCTGATTCTGAATTTCACTGGCTTCAAACTCTATGAGCCTATTGGCGGAGCCTTGCAGCTATTGGCTCAGGTTTCTCTGCCCTTGGGCCTTATTCTGGTTGGTGCAGGCCTGCGCTTTAAAATGCCGAACCGGGCCATTGCTGCTGCGGTTGCGACAACCTTTTTGAAACTCGTCATTGTTCCAGCCTGCTTCACCGTAGCGGCCTATCTTCTGGGAATACGCGGGACCGAACTGATTGCGATTGCAATCTCCGGGTCAGTGCCAAGCGCGATGAATGGCTATCTGGTTGCCAAGGATCTTGGCGGCGATGCGACGCTTTACGCAGCCATTGTTACCTTGCAGGTGATCGTCGCCTTTTTCACGATACCATTAGTGGTCTTGGCCGCAACCTACTTATCTTAAGCCTTTGGTGGATAAAGCTGACGTAGGATATTGGCTGCGTTCTGGCGGGTATCCAGCATGCCATAGGTATGGCGCCAAAGACCGCCGAGACGGGTTTCAATAAAGGCATCAGCCAATTCGCCAAGTCCAATGCGCTTCAACTCAGCCCCTGCCGCAGTTAGCGCCAATTGCTCGGTGAGAATTCGCGCGGAGCCCGGATCGCTTTGGGCCATAGTGCTTGCGGTGCGGATCACATCAACTGTCTTGTTCGCGCTTTCGCCGCCAAGATCGCGTTGAAGAGAACTTAATACCGTATCCAGAGCACTGGGGTCTTTTTCAAGCACCCGCAAGACATCAAGACACATGACATTGCCAGAGCCTTCCCAAATGCCATTAAGCGGCGCTTCGCGCAGATGCCGGGCAAGATTGCCTTCTTCGACATAGCCGTTGCCGCCGAGGCATTCCATTGCCTCATAAATCAAAGGCGTGGCGATCTTGCAGTTCCAGTATTTGATCACAGGTGTCATCAGCCGTGCATAGGTCGCTTCCGCCGGATTGGCCGCCGAGCGGTCAAAGGCTTGCGCAAGACGAAAGGCCAGCGCTGTAGCGGCTGCCACATCCAGGGCCATATCAGCCAATACCCGCTGCATCAAAGGCTGCTCAATCAGAGCCTGACCCATGACATGGCGGTGGCGGGAATGTTCTACTGCTTCCCACAAAGCCCCCCGCATCAGGCCAGCAGATCCCATCGCACAATCAAGGCGCGTCAGATTGACCATTTGAATGATGGTTTGGACGCCTTTTCCGGCCTCGCCAATCAATTGCCCATAAGAGCCATTGAATTCCACTTCGGAGGAAGCATTGGATCGATTGCCCAATTTGTCTTTCAGCCGTTGCAGCTCAAGACCATTGTTGCGATCATCGGAGAGTTTTCGCGGAACAAGGAAGCAGCCGAGTCCCTTTTCCTGATCGCCTTCTATCACTTGAGCCAAAACCAGAAACGCATCACACATGGGCGCGGAGAAAAACCATTTGTGACCCGTCAGTTGCCAAACGCCGTTTCCGGCAGGTGTGGCAATGGTCGTATTGGCTCTGACATCCGTGCCGCCCTGCTTTTCTGTCATTCCCATGCCAATGGTGATGCCGGATTTTTGCACGGGGGCTTTGTTGGACGGATCGTATTTGCGGCTGGTGATCAGCGGAAGCCATTCCTCGGCCAATTCGGGATTGGTTTTCATCGCCGCAACACAGGCATTGGTCATGGTGATCGGGCAAAGATGACCCAATTCCACTTCCGACGTCATGTAAAACCGAACGCCGCGCGTCACATGGCGATGGCCGTTTTCTTCCGGGATCAATTCCCAAATGGAGGAATGCATTCCTGCGCTGACCGCTTTGCGCATGAACGCATGGTAGGATGGATGAAACTCAACCGTGTCGACCCGGTTGCCCTTGCTGTCATGGGTTTTCAGTTCCGGGCCATGTTTATTGGCGAGGCGTGCAAGTTCCATCGTCTCTTTTGCGCCAAGCCATTTGCCATGTTGAGCAAAGCCGTCTTTGACTTGACCAGGCAGTGCGGAAGCAATGCGCATCAATAACGGATCATCCGTCCAGGTATTATGCCCGCCAAAGACAGGTGACTGGTTGAATACGGTATGGGTCGCGCCAAGAGGCAATTTGTTCGAATCTGACATGGCAATAGCATACAGCCTAATTCAGGCTTTTCCATATCTCGCTTCAAGAGAAAACGTGGGGAGTTATTCACCACAATTTTCACTGTTGCCTGTTCTAGGCTTGCTGCAATCCATAAAGCCGATTATAGCACTGGTTTTAATGGCTAAGTCACAAACACATTCCGAAATCAGCATTGAACCGCCCTATCCGGGTTATGAGTTCTCCCATCGGCATTTGTTGGGGATAGCTGATTTGTCGCCTCATGACATTACCCATCTGTTGGACCGAGCCAATGTTGCAGTGTCCGTCTCGCGGCAGGTGGAAAAGAAGAAGGTAACCCTTCGCGGCCGCACGCAGATCAATCTGTTCTTTGAAGCCTCTACGCGAACACAATCCTCTTTCGAACTGGCAGGCAAGCGCTTGGGCGCTGATGTGATGAATATGTCCGTCGGGTCGTCATCGGTCAAAAAAGGGGAAACCCTGATCGACACTGCAATGACCTTGAACGCCATGCAGCCGGATTTGCTGGTTGTGCGCCACCACTCGGCAGGTGCTGCCGAACTACTTGCGCAAAAGGTTGGCTGCTCAGTAATCAATGCAGGTGATGGCGCTCACGAGCATCCCACACAGGCATTGCTGGATGCTCTAACGATCCGTCGTCACTTAGGCACGGTAGAGCGCCAAACGATTGCGATTTGCGGCGACATTCTCCATTCACGCGTTGCCCGCTCCAACATCATCTTGCTGAATGCTCTTGGTGCGCGGGTTCGGGTGATTGCGCCTTCAACCTTGTTGCCATCAGGCATCGAACGGTTGGGCGTTGAAGTTTTCAACCGTATGGAAGATGGTCTACCGGGATGTGATGTCGTTATGATGTTGCGCCTGCAACGCGAACGCATGGCGGGGGCTTTGATCCCATCCGTGCGGGAATATTTCCGCTATTTTGGCCTCGACAAGAACAAGTTGAAACTCGCTAACGAAAATGCACTTGTCATGCATCCCGGCCCGATGAACCGTGGTGTGGAGATTTCTTCAGAAGTAGCCGATGGCGCTCAAAGCGTTATTCAGGAACAGGTGGAAATGGGCGTTGCCCTGCGCATGGCAGTGATTGAAACCCTGATTGAGACCAGCGATCTTCTGCACCAGAAACGCAAAGACGGGAGCGCATCATGACACAAGCTCCCATACTCATTACCAATGCGCATCTTGTTGATCCCTCTCAAGAATATGATGGCCCGGCCTCACTGCTTATCGAAGATGGCAAAATTGCTGGTGTCGAAAAGTCTGCCAGCAAGCTAACTGCCCCTGAAGGCGCAACTGAGTTGGATCTTAAAGGCCAGCATGTGTTTCCCGGCCTTGTGGATATGCGGGTGCATATTGGTGAGCCGGGCAGTGAATATCGTGAGACGATCGCGTCCGCCTCGGCAGCTGCTGCCGCCGGCGGCATCACAAGTTTTGTGATGATGCCGGACACAGACCCTGTGATTGATGAAGTATCACTGGTCGACTATGTTCGGCGTGCAGCGCGGGACAATTCTGATGTGCGGCTTTATCCTTCGGCAGCGGTTACCAAAGGCTTTGAAGGCAATGAACTGACCGAATTCGGCCTGTTGCAGGAAGCTGGCGCAGTCATGTTAACCGAAGGCAAGCATTCCATCCGCAATGCCTTGACCTTGCGGCGCGCTCTCACCTATGCGCGGGATTTTGGAATTCTGATTTCCAAGGAAACAAATGATCCTGATTTATCTGCCAATGGCGTGATGAATGAAGGGCTGAATGCTACTCATCTTGGTTTGTCGGGCATACCGCGTGAGGCCGAGATCATTCCTCTTGAGCGGGACTTACGGATTGCGGCCCTTACCAGAGGTAATTATCACGCGGCCAAGATTTCAACGTCAGACTCCGCGGAAGCCATTGCCCGTTACAAAGATATGGGCGCAAATGTTTCCGCAGGTGTTTCGATCAATCACCTCTCCCTGAATGAGAATGATATAGGTCGATACAGAACTTTCTTTCGCCTATCACCGCCTTTGCGCATGGAAGAAGACCGCGAAGCGATGATTGCAGCGCTCAATAACGGCTCGATTGATATTATCGTCTCTTCTCATGATCCGCAGGATGTGGATACCAAGCGCCATCCCTTTGCGGATTCGGCAGATGGAGCGATTGGTCTGGAGACATTATTGGCAGCGACCTTACGCCTTTATCATAATGACCAGGTTCCAATTCTAAAGCTGATTTCTGCGCTTTCCACCCGTCCGGCGGAACTGCTTGGAATTGAAGCTGGTAGCCTGAAAGCCGGAATGCCAGCTGATCTTTGCATCGTGGATTTAAACATGCCTTGGGTTTGCGGTGAAACTTCCATCAGGTCCCTTTCAAAGAATACCCCCTTTGAAGGCGCACGTTTTTCTGGCAAAGTATTGCAAACCATGGTCGGTGGACGCATGATATTCACGGATAACGCGTAGCTGGGGAATTATCACTTGCTGAACAAATGGAGTCTCAATGCCTGACCTAGCAAATTGGCAGACTGCTTTGCCCTATTTAAGCGCTGCGTTATTGGTTGGTTATCTGCTTGGCTCGATTCCGTTCGGCTTGATCTTTGCAAAATTTGCGGGCCTTGGCGATATACGGAAAATTGGTTCCGGCAATATTGGAGCGACCAATGTATTGCGATCGGGGCGAAAAGGCGTTGCAGCGGCAACACTTCTGGCAGACCTGCTTAAAGGCACTGTTGCCGTTCTGGTTGCGGGGCAATATGGAGCGGACTTCGCCATCATGGCAGGTCTTGGGGCGTTTTTGGGCCACTGTTTTCCGGTCTGGTTAGGCTTTAAAGGTGGTAAAGGCGTCGCCACTTATTTGGGTGTATTACTGGCTTTGGCCTGGCAAGGCGCAGTGGTATTTGCCATTATCTGGCTATTGATCGCAGCGATAACCCGTTATTCTTCTCTGGCAGCCTTGATAGCTGCAGTCGGTGTTCCATTGGCGCTTTTTTACTTCGGCAAAAATCAGGCGGGCGAATTATTTGTATTGCTATCTGTTCTCGTCTGGATTTTTCACCGGGCCAATATTTCACGCCTCCTGGCAGGCACAGAAAGTAAAATCGGGAGTAAGGGCTAACGCAGAATGGTGGGACAAAAACAGAGCAACGGCGCGATCCCACTAAGCGACGAGCAAAAAATCAACTGGCTGAGATTGATCAGAAGCGACAATGTAGGACCCGCAACATTTCGAGACCTGATTAATCACTTTCATTCGGCGGCGGCGGCCCTTGATGCGCTTCCTGATCTTATCTCCAAGGGTGGTAGTGCGGGGAAAATCAAAATTGCGTCCAGCCAGCAGGCTGAACGGGAAATTGAATTTGCCGAACAAAACCAGGCCCGCTTTATCGGTATGGGTGAGCCGGACTATCCGCCTGCCCTTCGGAGTGTGGATTACCCCCCACCCCTGATATGCGTGAAAGGCAGCAGCGCTGTTCTCAACCGGCCTTCCATTGGGATCGTCGGGTCCCGCAATGCGTCGATCAATGGCATGCGGCTCGCAGCAAGATTTGCCTCGGAATTGGGCCAGGCTGACTATGTGGTCATTTCCGGTCTTGCGCGTGGCATTGATGCCAGTGCCCATCAGCACAGTCTTTCAACAGGAACGATTGCTGTATTTGCTGGAGGCGTTGACCATATATTTCCAGACGAAAACCGGGCGCTGGCTCAAGATATTTTGGAGCATGAAGGCGCTATCATCAGCGAAATGCCAATGGGTTGGCAGCCCCGCGCCAAAGACTTCCCACGCCGAAACAGGCTGGTGGCTGGTATATCCTCTGGCCTGCTTGTTATTGAAGCGGCAAAGCGATCCGGTTCACTGATTTCTGCAAGGCTGGCAAATGAAGCGGGGCGAACGGTGTATGCTATTCCTGGTTCTCCCCTCGATCCGCGCTGCGAAGGCAATAACTGGTTATTGAAACAAGGAGCAACCCTGGTCACAGAACCCAAGGATATTGTCGAAGATCAGGCCCATTTACGAGTACCCACCCAAGAAGGTTTTTGGGGCGAAGATGACGAGCGAAACGCCTACGATCAGGAGGTTGAGCGCAACACGCAGTTTGTCGAAGACGATGCCGACATGCGAAAGGCAATTTTGAACGCTCTTGGGCCAAGCCCGGTGGAAGTAGACGATATTATCCGTTTTTCGGGCGCAAGCGCTGGTCAGGTACAATTGGTACTTATCGAACTAAGCCTTGCCGGCAGGCTGGAACGCCATGGCGGAAACCGCGTCAGTCTCACCTGATTGTTTATGCGCTACAAACCGGATTCAATTTTATTGCTGAACTCATCACGAAACTGGCCGACATTTAATGCAGTATCGGTTTCAACAACGGCCATCTCGATCAAATAGGCGACCATTGGCTCATCAATCGTCAGGCTGAGCTTGCGAAGCTCCAATAGCATCTCGTGTATGTAGTGCAGCTTTTCAGATTTAAGGCCCCCATCCCCTGACGGATTCACCTTGTTTTCAACCCTGGCTTTTGCTGCCCAAGCCTTCAGCGCCGGATCATCATCGACGAAAACATCCTGAGACATACCTTCTTGTCTTGAATACTTTTCCTCATTTACAACGGATTTTTGTAATGGTTTTGCATTCATTCCGGCTCTCCTGCCAATCAGTTTAGCCGCCCTATGTTACAAATTTCCAAGCTGCCAGAATCACAATGACAGTTGCCCCAATCCAATTCACACTCCACTTTATAGTGCAAAGGTTAATAATTTCAATTTAAATATGCAATATATCGATTTTACCGGCAAACTTGGTAATCGGGCTTGACGGATGGCCATTCCATCGCCAATTCAAGCGTTCATTATAATACACGCTTAATCTGCTTCAGCTGACGATAGAGAGAACAGGAAGATTAATGGGCCATAGTTTAGTTATTGTTGAATCACCGGCAAAAGCAAAGACCATCAACAAATATTTAGGCAAAGACTTCACCGTACTCGCTTCCTATGGCCATGTGCGCGATCTGCCGCCGAAAGATGGCTCAGTGCTGCCTGATGAAGATTTTGCGATGACCTGGGCAGTTGATGCAAAGGCGAAGACACGGCTTAGCGATATTTCAAAAGCCATCAAGAATGCAGACAAACTCATTCTCGCGACCGACCCTGATAGAGAGGGTGAAGCGATTTCCTGGCACGTGCTGCAGGTACTCAACGACAAGAAACTGCTCAAAGACAAGCCCGTTGAACGAGTTGTATTCAATGCGATCACCAAAACCTCCATTCTGGAAGCGATGAAACACCCGCGTGAAATTGATGCGGATCTGGTGGATGCCTATCTTGCGCGCCGGGCTCTTGATTATTTGGTTGGCTTTTCTCTTTCGCCTGTTTTGTGGCGTAAATTGCCGGGTGCGCGCTCTGCTGGCCGGGTTCAATCGGTTGCCTTGCGGCTGATTTGTGAGCGTGAGACGGAAATCGAAGCGTTCAAGCCGCAAGAATATTGGTCAATCATGGCCGAATTGAAAAACGGCACTGGTCAGGCTTTTGAAGCTAGGATTGCTGAGTTCAACGGCGAGAAACTCCAGCGCCTTGATGTCAAAAACGAAAAAGACGCAATGGCCATCAAGCAGATGCTGGAAGCATCATCCCTGCAGGTCACCCGCGTTGAGGCAAAGCCGACCAAGCGCAATCCCTATGCGCCGTTCACAACATCGACTCTTCAACAGGATGCAAGCCGCAAGCTGGGTTACTCTGCCAGCCGGATCATGCAAATCGCCCAACGCTTGTATGAGGGCATTGATATCGGCGGAGAAACGGTCGGTTTGATCACCTATATGCGTACGGATGGTGTGCAGATCGCTCCGGAGGCCATTCCAAGTGTTCGGTCACAAATTGGTGCAGACTTTGGCGAGCGCTATGTTCCTTCGTCGCCAAGGATTTACACGTCGAAGGCGAAAAATGCCCAAGAGGCCCATGAGGCCATCCGCCCAACCGAGATCAGCCGCACTCCAGCCCAAATGGCACCTTTTCTCGATGACGAACAAAGGAAGCTTTATGATCTGATCTGGAAACGGACCATTTCCAGCCAAATGGAATCAGCGGAAATCGAAAGAACCAGCGTTGATATCACCGCGACCCATAATGGCAAAAATGCTATTTTGAGGGCAACTGGCTCCGTGATCAAATTTGACGGTTTCCTTGCGGCTTATGACAGCGAGAAAGAGGACGATGATGACGCGAAACGTCTGCCGGAACTTTCTGAAGGCGAAGCGATTGATCCAGGCAAAATCGATGCCAAGCAGCACTTTACGGAACCACCACCACGTTATTCAGAAGCATCGCTGATCAAGAAAATGGAAGAACTCGGCATTGGCCGCCCTTCCACTTATGCCTCTGTTTTGGCGACCTTGCAAAACCGTGACTATGTCATTTTGGAAAAGCGCCGCTTTACACCCGACTCGAAAGGGCGGGTTGTTACCAGCTTCCTTGAAAGCTTCTTCAAACGCTATGTGGAATATGATTTTACCGCGGACCTTGAAGAGCGCCTCGACAAGATTTCCGCAGGCGAACTGAAATGGAAAGACCTGCTTCATGATTTCTGGAAACAGTTCTCAAGCAGCATTGATGAAATCAAGGATCTGCGGGTCACTGAAGTTCTCGACATGTTAAATGTGGAACTGGCGCCGCTTGCCTTCCCGCCACGCGAAGATGGTTCGCCGCCGCGCTCCTGCCCTAAATGTGACAATGGCGAATTGTCGCTGAAGGTTGGCCGCTACGGTGCATTTGTTGGCTGCTCAAATTATCCTGAGTGTAATTTCACCCGACAGTTGGGTGGCAACGAAAATGACGACGCGGCAAATGAAGGGCCGAAAGTTCTCGGCAACGATCCTGATACTGAAGAAGAGATCACCTTGAGAACCGGTCGCTTTGGCCCTTATGTGCAACGCGGTGAAGGCAAGGAAGCCAAGCGCGGTAGCATTCCGAAAGGCTGGAACCCGAGCGAGATCGATTTCGAGCGCGCGCTGCAACTATTATCATTGCCAAGAGACGTCGGCCCTCACCCTGAATCCGGCAAGATGATCACAGCAGGTAATGGCCGCTATGGCCCGTTTGTGCTGCATGAAGGTGTGTATGGAAGCCTTGATTCACCGGACGAAGTTTTCACGGTCGGCATCAACCGTGCGGTTGATCTGATCGCAGAAAAAATTGCCAAAGGTGGTGGACGCCGCGGCGCAGCTGCTGCCCTCAAGGACTTAGGCGAACATCCAACCCTGGGCGGCCCGGTTGCGGTCAAATCCGGACGCTATGGCCCTTATGTAAACCATGGTAAGGTGAATGCCACTTTGCCAAAAGACAAAGACCCGCAAGATGTCACCATGGAAGAAGCGGTAGCTTTGATTGAAGCCAAAGGCGGCTCGAAACCAGCCAAAAAGAAAGCTGCAACCAAGAAGAAGCCGGCAGCAAAGAAAAAGACCGCTACCAAAAAGGCGCCAGCGAAAAAAGCTGCCGCAAAAACAGATAAGGAATAAAGGCTTTGGCCGAACGCAGCGTGAATACCGACAAAGCAAAGGCCCAAAAACGCGCTTCGAGAGGATTACCTAGCCGCGAAGCCATAATTCAATATATCGCTGATAATCCGGATATGTCGGGCAAAAAGGAAATTTCTCGCGCTTTTGGTTTAAAAGGATCAGCGAAAATTGATCTCAAAGCCATGCTGAAGGAAATGGCTGAAGATGGCCTGATTGAAAAACGCGGCAAGCGGCTTCAGCCACCAGGCGCGCTGGCAAAAGTAAGCGTGTTGGACATTGTTGCCCGAGACCGCGATGGCGGACTGCTAGCGCGACCAGCGGACTATCGCGAAATCGAGGGGCAAAAGCCCCCGGTTATTCTGATCCGCCCTCCCCGCAAAACCGACCCCGTACCAGGACTTGGCTCCAAAGTGCTCGCTCGTCTTGAGCGTAATAGCGTTGAGGGAGTTGATTACACAGCAAAAGTCATCAAGATTTTGGAGCGGCAGCAAACCGCTGAGATCGGCATTTTGCGAATTGGCGACAAGGAAGCCCGGCTGATCCCGATTTCGAAAAAGCAGGATGAACGGATTATCCCGCTTGATCAGTTGAACAATGCCCAAGACGGTGATCTGGTCGAGATTGAGCCGATCAGAACCAATAACCGCAATGATCGCTACGGATTGAAAAAGGGGAAAGTTCGTCAGGTTGTCGGCTCGCAAATCACCGAGCAGGCTGCCTCGATGATTGCCATTCACGCCAATGAAATTCCTCATATCTTTCCCGATGAAGTTTTGGCTGAGGCAAAGGCGGCCAAACCAATCACGCTCAAGGGCAAAGACAGCGCTGCTTCTACCCATGAAGACTGGCGTGACTTGCCATTGATCACGATTGATCCGGCAGACGCAAAGGATCATGACGACGCGATACACGGCATGCCGGACCCTGATAACACAGGCGGCTTTATCGCAACCGTCGCAATTGCCGATGTGAGTTTTTATGTGCGATCCGGCAGTGCCATGGATCGCGAAGCGGTGACAAGAGGTAACTCGGTCTATTTCCCGGACCGCGTGGTGCCAATGTTGCCGGAACGCATTTCGAATGACCTTTGTTCGCTTCGCGAACTTGAAGATCGCCCGGCACTCGCAGTCAAGATGTGGTTCGACGCTGAGGGACACAAGACCAAACACAGCTTTCACCGGATTTTGATGAAGAGCCACGCCAAGCTTGCCTATGTTGAAGCTCAGGCGGCCATCGACGGATTTCCCGGACCAAAAGCCAAGCCGCATGTCGATACGATTTTAAAGCCTCTGTGGGAGACCTATCGATGTTTGAAACGTGGGCGCGACCAGCGCGGCCCTCTTGATCTTGACTTGCCGGAACGCAAAATCCTTCTGAAAGAAGATGGAACCGTCGATCGCGTTATCGTGCCGGACAGGCTTGATGCGCACAAATTGGTCGAGGAGTTCATGATCCAGGCAAATGTCTGTGCGGCTGAAACTCTTGAAGGCAAGAAACAGCCTCTGATTTTCAGAACCCATGATTCCCCTTCCCTCGACAAACTTGAAACACTGAGCGAGTTTTTGAAAAGCCTGAATATGACGCTGGTGCGTTCAGGGAATTTGCGGGCTCACCATTTCAATGGAATTTTGAAAGCGGTTGTCGGAAAAGAGCATGAGGAATTGGTCAATCAGGTTGTGCTTCGCTCCCAAAGTCAGGCGGAATACTCGCCGGAAAACATCGGGCATTTCGGCCTAAACCTCAGACGATACGCCCACTTCACCTCACCCATTCGGCGCTATGCGGATTTGATCGTCCACCGTGCCCTTGTCGGCTCTCTCGGGCTTGGCCCCGGCGGTATAACGCCTGAAGAAGAAAAGCTGCTGGATGTGATTGCTGCTGATATTTCCCTCACCGAGCGCCGCGCGATGCAGGCTGAACGGGAAACAAAAGACCGGCTTATCGCTGGCTTTTTGTCTGAGCGTATCGGCGACCGGTTCAATGGACGCATTAATGGGGTGACTAAATCCGGTCTGTTTGTAACCCTCAACGACACAGGCGCTGACGGCTTTATCCCAATCTCGAAGATCAGCGATGAATATTACCATTATGATGCTGCGACGCATTCGCTCATTGGCGAACAATCAAACCTTGCGTATCAGATTGGAATGGAAGTGGAAGTGCAACTGGTTGAAGCCGCCCCCATTGCTGGAGCCTTGCGTTTTGACATGATCAGCGAAGGCAAAGCAGTTGAGGGGTTGGCGCGATCCAGGCGGACCAACAAGCGACCGAATCAAAAGCGTGGCGGCAGCGCTGTAAAAGGCCCGGCACGCAGTTACCGGCGTCGCCGATGAAAGAAGAGATGATAGAGATGCAGAACGAAAACCTGATTGAAACCTTTGGCGGCGAAGCACCGGAAGAAAAGCGCTCTTTCCTGAAAGCGGGGCGCCTTGGCTTTGCCTGTAAATGCCCCAATTGCGGCGAAGGGCAAATCTTTGACGGGTTTTTGCAAGTGAAACCAGCCTGTGAAGTTTGCTCGGAAGACCTTTCCCATCACCGGGCCGATGACCTTCCGGCCTATCTGAACATCTTTGTGGTCGGCCACGTTGTGATTGGTGCAATGATGATACTGATGACCTGGAATCTTATGGGCATGTGGGCGACCATGTTTGTCACGATCTTTCTGTGTATCGCTGCTGCATTCGTGCTGATGCGCCCGCTCAAAGGTATGGTGGTCGGCATTCAGTGGGCGCTGCGCATGCATGGCTTCGGCGGGAATCATGACTAACCCCACAGGCCAGTCTGGTACCGGAGCAAAGGCTGACACAGTTGCAGATGAGATCAGCCGAATTGAAAATATGATCAATTCCGGTCCGATGCAGCGAATGCGTCAGCAGGCCCGAAGCGAACACAAAAATGTCCGCCCCAAAAATGCCTCGTCGATCATCCTGATCAAAGGCGAACCGGGCAATGAAAAAGTGGTCATGGGAAAGCGCAACAAAGCGCTTAAATTCATGCCGGGAGCGCTGGTTTTTCCAGGGGGCTCCGTTGACCGGGGCGACGGCAGTATTCAGGCGATTGACCAGCTCCACCCCCATACCAAAGACAAACTCCTTGCCAATATGCGCGGCAAATCAACTGACAGACGAGCCCACGCCTTGGGCGTTGCTGCCATTCGTGAATTGGCGGAAGAAACAGGACTTCTTGTCGGAAAACCCTGTGACAGGGCTCCTCAACATGCTGATTGGCAGCCTTTTGCCCAAAAAGGCATGGCTCCGTCGGTTGAGCCATTACGGCTATTGGCCCGCGCCATTACCCCCCCCGGCAGCCATCGCCGGTTTGATACCTGGTTTTTTGCCATGCGGATTGAGGATGATCATTTTCAGCCGGAAGGCGGATTTCAGTCGTCCGGTGAGCTGGAAGATTTGCAATGGATCAGTCCCCAGGACGCCATGAACCATGAGACGCGGGAAATTACCCGAGTCATTCTGGTGGAATTGATGCGGCGTCTTGAAAGCGATCCGCATCTTTCAGCAGAAACCCCTGCTCCGTCCTATGTGACTATTCGCAATCGCTTCAAGCGTAAATTGATGTGATCAGCCAGCAGTTTGTGATTGTCTCATTGCCTGCACGTCTTTAGGGTCAGGCCCATTAATGAATGCGAAATGGCGCCCGATATGACAAGAAATACAAGGAAAAGATCGAAGATCGGGGTTTACCCCCCGTTGAGAGCTTTGACGAAGTAGATCGAAGTCATAGCGGAGCGTCCCTTGGATGGGGTAAATTTGTCCTGATGCGGCGTCGCAAATGCTTGAAAACCAGAAGGTTTCCGTCGCATCTGCTCCTGTCATCAAACCAAACTCCCTACCACCATATCGTGTCAATTAATGCGTCCTGACCCTAGGCTTCAGCCTTAATCAAATTCGAAGTCGATCATGTCATTGCTTACCAAATTGTTTGATGAAGAAACCGACCTTCGTGGTGCATTTGCCGCGATTGCGAGTATTTCTGCCATTGGTATTGCAATCGGCTTAAGTTCACCTTTGCTAAGTTTCATTCTCGACAATCGCGGCTATTCCGGTGCCATGATCGGGGCAAACGCCGCCGTTGCGGGCATCGCTTCCATGGGAGCTGTCTGGCTGGTAACCCCCTGCACAAACCGGTTTGGCGTTATGGGAACGCTGGTATTGGCTGCTTTGGTCGTTTCTGCGTCACTGATGTGTTTCTATATCTTTGAGTCGATCTGGATCTGGTTTGTTTTGAGAGCGTTCTTCCATGGCGCACTAACACTGACATTTGTCTTGAGTGAGTTCTGGATCAATTCCGCAGCGTCCGAGAAGAAGCGAGGTCTGATTCTGGGCATCTATGCGACCATGCTAAGCCTCGGCTTTGGCATTGGTCCGGGCATTCTTGCTGTAACAGGCTCTTCCGGCATCGCACCCTTTCTGATTGGATGTACGATCATAGCCTTATCGAGCATACCGATATTAGTGGCGCGGGATCGCCAACCGGCTTTGGAAAATACAGGCGCTTCGAGCAGCGCGTTCCTGAAATATGTTTATCTGGTTCCTCTCGCCACCGGGGCAGTATTTGTTTTTGGTGCCGTGGAGCAATCAGAACTCTCCCTCTTTCCAGTATATGGCCAGAGAATTGGCTTTTCTGAATATACTGTCTCGCTGTTTCTTATAGCGGTAGCGGCAGGCAATGTGACACTCCAAATACCTTTGGGTCTGCTTAGCGATAGAATGAAGGACAGAAGAATCGTCCTGTATATTTGCGGCATTGTCGGTGCGGTTGGCATGGCACTCGTGCCATTAGTTTATGGCAATACCTATCTTCTGGTTTTTGTACTGTTCATCACGGGTGGAACGATTTCAGGCCTTTATACTGTCGGCCTTGCGCATCTCGGCTCGCGACTCAAGGGGACAGAGCTGGCCGAGGCCAACACGGCCTTTGTGTTTTGCTATACTTTGGGCATGATATTCGGACCACAATTGGCCGGAGCAATGATGGACTGGTATCCTCCCCATGGGTTTATCTGGTCTTTAACGGCGTTTTTCATGCTGTATCTTGGACTTTGCGTGTTTCGCGCGGTGACCCGACGTTCGTGATTTGGGTAAATCCCGCAGGCGGTAAATCTGGCGCTTGACTTTCAGCTAACAATCAGTAATTTGCCCGTCGATCAGGGGGCTTTTGGCCCCTCTATTTGTTGGGGGATGGATTTGCTGAAAAGCAGAAATTTCTAACTCCATCAATCCAAACTCAAATTTAGGTTGGAATACCAAAATGGCAAAAGCTACGACCATCAAAATCAAACTTGAAAGCACCGCAAATACAGGCTTTTTCTACGTAACCAAGAAAAACAGCCGCACCATGACCGACAAATTGGTCAAGCGTAAGTATGATCCGGTAGCAAAGAAACATGTGGAATTCAAAGAAACCAAGATCAAGTAATCTTCGGGTTACTCAGGCTTCCTTGGGGAATGACAAACAGGCTGCCTTCGGGTGGCCTTTTTTGTTCTTAAAAGAATGATATTTGAAAAATTAGGGTCGGCCGGTTGAACGGATATGGTACGAGGAGCCCATTAGTCCACCAACCGACCGACGACCCCACGGACCCAGGAGATGCGGCGGACCTGAGCACTCCGTAGGGGATGAATGTTCCAGGAAGCCTGTAAAAACGGATATTCCGGAACCAAGATCGAACGTGGGAGAAGCGCAAATAATCGCTACCCCCAGCTGTTGGGTAAATATTGATATAGGTATGTGGAAAAATCAACGGTTTACTAACCATGAAAACCTGAATCGATTCAGTTGGTTAGGAATCAACCTTAACAATCAAACTGAATAAATATGGTTACAGGGCCGAAGTTGCCTCGCCCAAAGGTTTGAACCCTTAAGCTGCCTGTTGGTACCTGACCATGTTGCGGCCGGCTCTCTTGGCATCATAAAGTGCATTATCCGCGCGCTTGATCAGCGTATCGCCTGTATCTTGATTGCCTTCGAGGCAAGAAACCCCAAGGCTTACGGTAATCGGCAATTGCTTTGCGCCCTCTTCCACGATGAATGGATGGAGGGCCACCTCGTTGCGGATGCGCTCAGCCACAACCCTTGCCAAAGCCATATCTGTGTCTGGCATGACTATTACAAATTCTTCGCCACCATAGCGGCAGGCCAGGTCAATGTTGCGGATGTTCTTCTTGATGCGCCGGGCAAATTCGCGAATGACTTCGTCACCCACGTCATGACCATGAGTATCGTTTACCTTTTTAAAATGATCAATATCGCACATGACCAGTGAAACTGGTTTTTGGCGACTGCGAGCCTTTGTAATCACCTCAGACAAATGCGTGTCGAGATAACGGCGATTGTTGAGGCCGGTCAGGCCATCGGTGACAGCCATTTCGATGGTTTGTTGCACCGAGTCGCGCAATTGAACATTATACCGTTTGCGTTGAACCTGTGTTCTGACGCGGGCGAGCAGTTCATTGCGATCCAGCGGTCTGCGAATATAGTCATTAATGCCCATATCAAGGGCCGTGATGACCTTCTGTTCCTGCTCCAACTCACTGATAACCATTAGTGGCAGCATTCTGGTCTTTTCAAGCGACTTTAACTGGGAGCAAAGGCGCAAAGGATCAAATTCGGTGAGGCTCATCGAGATGATTGCAGTGTCAAACTCTTCGTCAGCGGCCCTCAACAAGGCGTCTTTAGGGTCCGAAACCAAAGTAACGCTGTTTTCAACAGCAAGATATTTTATTACTCGCTCGTAGGAAGACGGGCGGTCATCGACCACCATGATTTTTGGTTTTTTACCTGCAATGTCTCTTGCGGCATTGCTCAAGGTTTCCTGAACACTGATCTCTTGGCCTGTTGCAGCGCGAAGACGCAGCTCATCGGTCAACATTTTCAATCGCACCAGGCTTTTGACGCGGGTGATGAGGGCAAGATCATTTACCGGTTTTGTAAGAAAGTCGTCAGCGCCTGCGGTCAAGCCTAGAACGCGGTCTTCACTTTGATCCAGCGCTGTGACCATGACAACCGGAATATGCATCGTCTTGGGATCTGCCTTCAAACGGCGGCAAACTTCGAAACCGTCCATTTCAGGCATCATCACATCCAGCAATACGATGTCGCATTGGCCGTTTGCGCAAATTTCCAGCGCGTCCTTGCCGCAATTTGCCGTGAGAACCTGAAAATATTCAGCCATAAGTCTTGCTTCAAGAAGGCGAACATTTGCTTCTATATCGTCTACAACCAGAATACGGGCAGTCATGATGTTTTTCCGCTTACTTTGTACAATTAGCAAAAAGCGATCTTAGCGATCGCCCAGATAGGTCTCGATGGTTTCAAGAAATTTCATCACAGATATGGGCTTGGAGATGTAGGCCTCGCAGCCGCCTTGGCGGATACGTTCCTCATCGCCTTTCATGGCAAAAGCCGTGACAGCAATTACCGGAATAGTGTGCAAATGGTCGTCATCTTTGAGCCATCTGGTCACTTCAAGGCCTGAAACCTCAGGCAATTGAATGTCCATCAGAATCAAATCCGGCTTTTCGGCTCGTGCAAGATCCAGGGCCTCCAAGCCGTTTTTGGTTTTGACAGTCCGATACCCTTTTGCTTCCAACAAATCATTGAAAAGTTTCATGTTGAGCTCATTATCCTCAACAATCATGACCGTTTTTGTCATAGGCTACCCTTCGCCACAAAAAAGCGGCACAGTGTTATTTCATTTCTTGTTGTCCAAAACGTAAAGCAATATTGTTGACGAAATGGAAACAAAACAGAGTTTTTCACAAATGGAGCAATTATGCCTAGACGGTTGAGCGAGGAGAATGCGCGGGATATTGCAATCGCCGGTCTCGGCTTCATCGCTGCGGATGAAGATGAAATGGGTCGTTTCTTGAATCTGACAGGTATGGCGGCGGAAGATTTGCGGAAAGCAGCGGCCAATCCGGGCTTTTTGATCGGTGTTCTTGATTTCTTCATGGGGTTTGAGCCGACATTGCTTCGCTTTGCTGAAGACAAGAAGATCAGTCCGCAGGATATCGTGGATGCAAGGCAGATTCTCGCAGGGCCGGAAGAGGCCTGGTGATATGATTCCTGAAGGCCTAGCCAAAAACGGTTTTTGCCGGGACTGCATGGCACCTTGTTCGGATGATGCCCTGCGTTGCCGTCAGTGTGGCAGCCCTCGCCTGCTTCGTCACCCCGAATTACATGATCTGCATTTTGCCCATATCGACTGTGATGCCTTTTACGCGTCGGTTGAAAAACGCGACAACCCAGAGCTTGCGGCCCTGCCCGTTATCATTGGCGGCGGCACTAGAGGTGTTGTTTCGACCTGTTGTTATGTGGCAAGGATACGAGGTGTTCGCTCAGCCATGCCGATGTTCAAGGCGCTGGATGCCTGCCCGGATGCCGTCGTTATCAAACCCGATATGGAGAAATATTCCCGTGTTGGGCGTGAAATTCGCGAATTGATGCGGGAACTCACCCCCCTGGTGGAGCCGCTCTCGATTGATGAGGCATTTCTCGATCTTTCAGGAACCCGGAAACTGCATAAAGCCAGCCCGGCACAGGTTTTGGCGAAACTCACCAAAAAAATTCAGGATGAGCTCAACCTTTCTGTCAGCGTAGGCCTTTCTTACTGCAAATTTCTGGCAAAAGTGGCATCGGACTTCGAGAAACCGCGCGGATTTTCGGTCATCGGAGAGGCTGAAGCCTATGAATTCTTGCGCAAACAGCCCGTTTCTCTGTTTTGGGGTGTCGGCAAAGTGACCCAGGCCATGCTTGCCAAGGATGGGATTACCGATATCGCAACGGTACAGGACATGGATGAGGCAACGCTTGCCAAGCGCTATGGTTCCATCGGGTTACGCATGGCAAAACTTGCGCGGGGCGAGGATGCGCGCAATGTCTCTGTTGGCGGTCCGGCAAAGAGTATCAGCTCGGAAACGACCTTCAACTCAGATATCAGCGATCATGATGCACTGGTTCGAACGGTCCGCGCCTTGTCAGAAAAAGTGTCCGCCCGCCTTAAAGCCGGTCATCTGGCGGGCCAGACAGTCATGCTCAAGCTGAAGACGGCGGACTTCAAAAGCAGAACGCGAAACCGCACCTTGGCGGACCCTACCCGCCTTGCGGACCGGATTTTTCGTCAGGCTATCGAGATGCTTGAAAAGGAAACGGACGGAACGAAATTCCGTCTTATCGGTGTTGGTGTTTCCACCTTGATGAGTGATGAGACCGCGGACCCTGATGACCTTGTTGATCTGGAAGGGGCAAAACGCGCAAAGGCGGAACTAGCTATTGACAATCTTAGAGAGAAATTTGGCAGTAAGGCCGTCGAACTTGGCCTGACCTTTGGCCGCGGAAAGAAACCAAAGAAATAGGTATTTCTAGTTTCTCAGTTTTCCATGGTGCAAGTGCCTTTGTCCAAATATTCCAGCGCCACCAAGGTTCCCTTGATTGAATAGTCCGGATAGCTCATCACCAAACGGCGTGAAATTCCGCCTTCATATAACAGGAAGGAAACTTCATAGACCGGAAGCGGTTCTGTGGAATTGGTTACCTTATTGTCGAAATAAGCGATGGTAACGGGCCAGGATTCCTGATCGGAGATCATTGCAACAGCGTCTTTGTCTTCACCGGTCAATATCTCGCCCACCACGGAAGGCTTGCCGATAATATTGCTGGTTTTGAGAATCTCGTCTGCCTGATCGCCGCCGTCAAATACATCGGTCTGAAAGAATGGCACTCCCGCACGAGCTTTTTCAATCGCCTCAACCAAATGTGTTGAGATAAATTTTGCAACAGGAAGTTCCACTTCGCGCACTTCAGGAGAATCAAGATCGACCTTTATCGAGTCGCGATCTATCTCGGCATTGCCTTTTACTGTACGGTCCAAGCGCTCATTGACAAAAGACTTGGTGAGGAAAGTGTAATGATTTCCATCCGGCGCTTCATAAGAAGCTGTTTGCTGATCCGTCGTGAAGATGTCGCCATTCGCACTGACCTTGGAAACAAAGCGATAGCGAACCGAAATTCCGTCGCATTCATTGCCTTCCATCTCATAAACAATCCGGCCGTTCATGCTTGAAATGCCAGAACGGTCTGCGGCATCTTTCAAAACGATGTCGTATATCGCTCGGTGAGGCTTTAAAATTTCAAAGCCTGCGGCCTCAGCGTTTGCGGCAAAGTTCATACCCATAACGATCGCGAGCATGGATATGCCAACAGCGCCCGTAAAAGCAGATGACGGGACATGGGAAATCTTATATTTCTGTGGCAATGGAAGCTCCAATATGGGCAAATTCGATATTTGTTTCTTTCCCTAAAGATGTGGCAAAATTCGGGTTGTCGCAAACTCTTTTTTTATTAAATGCTCACTTGCTGTGCGAAAGGTAAATGAAAAAATGACCAAACCTGATTTGGGCTGGATGACAGCTAGGCCGATTGCCCATCGCGGGTTGCACAACAAGGCGGATGGACGGTTTGAAAATACACTGTCCGCCGCACAAGCTGCTATTTCAGGCGGCTATTCAATTGAAGTGGATTTACATCCGTCAAAGGACGGCGTGCCCATGGTTTTTCATGACAACACGCTGGACCGCTTGACTACTGAAACAGGCAACTTCAGAAACCATGACGCCAGGGCTTTGGCTGGAATAAAGATTGGCGGCACATCTGATCACATCCCTACTTTGCGCGAATTGCTGACGTTGGTGGATGGGAAGACGGGGCTTGTTTTGGAACTAAAAGGCATTGCCGGGGAAGATGATGAGTTTGTTGCCAATGTTCTGGACGTTTTGAGAGGCTATGACGGACCCGTTGCCATCATGTCGTTCAATCACTGGCTGCTTGCGGATGCGCGCAATCTTGGCACCACACTGCCGGTTGGCTTGACGGCAGAAGGCGGTGAGAAGCTTCGCGATCTTCACACGCAAGCCTGTAAGAATTTCGCCATTGATTTTGTCTCTTATGGCATTGACGATTTGCCAAACCAGTTCATCCAGGAGTTTCGAAGTGCTGGCAATCCGGTCATCACCTGGACCATAAAAAGCCCGGAACAAGCTGCCATCAGCGCCAAATATGCCGATCAGATTACCTTTGAAGGATTTCTGCCCTAGGTCATTGTACATCGCCCGATATTAGCTTTTGATATCTCACCCAAAGAGCCTATGTGTAGCAAATGGACCAGGAAACCGTTTATCAAATCCGTATCTTACCGGGCTTTGGCGAGATCGACGCTGAGGCATGGAATGCTTTGGCTCAAGTATCGCGGGAAGACGGCAGCGTTGAGAGAAACCCTTTTCTTTCCCATGCCTATCTCAGTTCACTTGAAGAAAGCGGCTCTGCCAGCGTTGAAACAGGATGGTATCCCCAGCATCTGATTTTGGAAACGCAGGACGGGCAAAAGCTCGGCGCCATGATCTGTTATCTGAAAAATCACAGCCAGGGCGAATATGTTTTCGACCATGGCTGGGCCGATGCTTTTTACCGTGCGGGTGGTGAGTATTATCCCAAGCTGCAAAGCGCTGTGCCATTCACACCGGCAACAGGCCCGCGGTTTTTAACCGGGAAATCAAAGGATCCAGAACCGATCCGTGCTGCATTAAGCGCCGGGTTAACACAGTTGACGGAAAAATCCCGAGCATCCTCCGCCCATATCACCTTCATGCAAAAGAGCGAATGGGAAAGCGTCGAGACCTTTGGTTATTTGCAAAGAACCGACAGACAATTTCATTGGCACAATCAGAGTTATGACGATTTTGATGCCTTCCTGGAAAGCCTTTCATCGAGAAAACGCAAAAATATCCGCAAGGAACGCAAAACCGCTCTGGGCGCGGATGGGCTGACAATTGAGCAACTTACCGGAGACCAGATTACCGAAGAGGCCCTTGATGCTTTTTATGCTTTCTACATGGATACGGGGTCACGAAAATGGGGCCAACCTTATCTCAACCGAAAATTCTATTCGCTGATTGCAGAGCGAATGGCGGATGATATTCTACTGATCATGGTCAAACGGAATGGAGCATATGTCGCCGGGGCTATTAACTTCATCGGTGATGATTGTCTTTACGGTCGCCACTGGGGCTGTATCGAAGAGTACCCCTGTCTACATTTTGAAGTCTGTTATTATCAGGCAATTGATTATGCTATTGTCAAGGGCTTGAAACGTGTCGAGGCTGGCGCCCAAGGCGAGCATAAACTGGCCCGGGGATATGTTCCGGTAACCACCTATTCAGCCCATCATATCGCCAATCCGGGTTTCAGGGATGCTGTTGAAGCCTATCTTGAAAATGAGCGACGGCATGTGGAGATGGAAAAAGACATTCTGACGAAGCACACGCCTTTCAAAAGAGCCTGATAATTCGATGTATTGCTTTGGTGTTTGACGGCAGTTCAATTCTGGCGGTAAACTAATCCGGAACTGATTCAATTTTGGGCGCTAGTGTTTTGTTATATAGACTTTTTTATGTCAGCCACGCTGTGGGCGATATGGACGATCAAACCGTTGACGCCCTTGCGGACTATGCCTCGACAAACAATCAGAAAAACGAGATCGTTGGAGCGCTTTGCTTTAACGGTCGCCAGTTTGGACAGATGTTAGAAGGCCCGCAGGATGCGATTTTCAAACTGCTTGACAAAATTCGGGCGGATGAACGACACAGAGATATGATCATTGTGGGCGAGAAAGCGATCCGGAGACGCTATTTCAAGGATTTTCATATGAAGCGCGTGCGAGGAATGGACTTTGACGATCTCATTACAGCGATGGCGTCAGAATAAAATGAGCAACCCTCAATACGATAATCAGAATATTTTTGCGAAAATACTGCGCGGTGAAATGCCGTGCCACATGGTTTTTGAGGATGATGAAACTTTAGTGATCATGGATAT
>JBAUHS010000042.1:0-54561 GCA_049680405.1 Salaquimonas sp.
GCGGATTCCGTTCTGATCGCCGGCAACGCCTATCACCTTCTTGAGCAAAAACAATTAGGGGGTGGGTTATTCCCGGCATCCCTAAGCATCATGGCGACTGAACCGCTAGGCGAAGTGGCTGACCAGATCAATCCACGCGATCTGGCAGTCTATGACTCGCGCTTTATATTGGATTACTACCGTTTGACCGCTGACAAACGGCTTTTGTTTGGCGGCGGCACCAATTATTCAGGGCGCAACACCGGGGACATTGATGCAGAATTACGCCCGGCTCTCGAGCGTACTTTCCCGCGGCTCAGAGGCGTTAAGATCGATTATACATGGAGCGGCATCGACGGTATCATCATCAATCGCATTCCACAGGTTGGAAAACTGTCAAACAACGTTTTTTACGTACAGGGCTTCTCAGGCCATGGCATAGCGTTGACCCATATTTTGGGCGAGGTGATGACGGAGGCCATTACCGGACATATGGAGCAGTTTGATGTATTTGCGAAGGTTCGTCATCTGCATCTGCCCTTTGGGCGATCGCTCGGCAGTCAGATTGTTGCTTTGGGCATGTTGTACTACACGCTTTTGGAAAAACTGCGCTAAGCTTGGACGTACAGCTATCGGCTTTTGATGTCTGTGATTGTTCGTGGCCCTAGCGAAATTGATACACGATTTTACAGTTTGGTGGCTGAAAATTTGACCGATCCTCCTCCTCGGATCACCAATCAAACTTGCATAACGCGAAAGAAACTGCGGCTTCAGCCCCATTGATTACGCAGTGGTCATATACTCATAAGATATCCAATGAGACCTTTACCCGGTCCATGACAATAGAAGACGTAAATTTACTAACATTGGACTCATCAAAGAAATATTCTTGAGTAAATTGCTCATATTCCTTGATGTCCTTTACGATGACCACAAGAATCAAATCCGCTTCACCCGTAGCATAATAGCATTGCTGTACTTGGGGCGCGGTTCGCATTCTGCGTTTGAACGCATCAAGGTGCATGCGGCTTTCGCGTTCAAGCATAACCTGAACTATGACAGTCATCTCTCGTCCCAGTTTGGGCGAAGACAGCACTGCAATTTCCTTCTCGATTACACCAGTTTCACGCAACTTCTGAATTCGTTTTTGAACGGCCGCTGGAGAAAGTGCAATTTCATACCCTATTGCTTCCGACGTTAGTCGTGCGTTGGATTGCATTAGTTTGAGAATATCCAGATCTTTTTCATCCATATGGGTGATAAATCATATTTCTCGAGAATTGCAATGAAAATAGTCGTTGCTGATAAAATTTCGATGAATTTTCTCGCATTCTAACTGTAATGTTTACATCGTGTATTGGGAAGTAAGATGTTTTGCAGCATCAAATCCAAACGATCTGGGACGCTTTGAGTAATCGCAAAATTGTGAATAATTTAAATGCCATCAACAAAATCATGGAGGAAAGAATGTTAAATAAAATAACAAAAGCAATCATTGCAGCTGGCTTTGTACTTGCCAGTAGTGCTGTTTCTACAGTTGCCGGTCCCCTACAGGACCGGATTGATGCGGGCGAGACAATCCGTATTGGTTTCGCGAATATTCCACTATGGGGTTACCCAGATGCGGATGGTAAAGCAGCTGGTTTCACAAACGACATTGCGATTGAAGCGCTAAAAAAGATGGGCCTGACCAATATTGAAGCTGTTGTGACTGATTGGGGCGGTTTGATTCCTGGTTTGAAAGCAGAACGCTTTGACCTGATCACAGGAGGTATGTACATTTTGGGCTCACGTTGTGAAAATGTGTCATTCTCCGAGCCGGTAGCGAAATCCGGTGATGGTATATTGGTTGCGGCTGGCAATCCAAAGAGCATCAACAACTATACAGACGTGTTGAATGGCGGCCATATTATGGTGACTGGCGCTGGCTACAACACTGTTGAAGCTGCAAAAAAACTAGGAATTGAAAATGATAAGATAATGCAGGTTCCTGGCCCGACAGAGATGGTTGCAGCATTGAAAGCCGGCCGTGCAGATGCCGCTCTATTGACAGACTTTGAAGCATCTCACCTGGCGGCAGATCATCCGGAAATTGAACTTGCTGACGGGTCAAAAATGGAAGAATGGAGTAAAAACTTTGCGGCAATCGGCTTCCGTCATGAAGACAAAGACTTCTTGGTTGGTTTTAATGCTGCGCTCAAGGGTTACATAGGTAGTGAGGAAATGATGGCAACGGTTGCCAAAAATGAGTACTCTAAAGTTCACCTGCCTGGCGACACAACTACTGAATGGGCTTGCGCTAACCGTTAATTGCTAATCCCAATGAAAACTTGTGGCAGGCCAACTGGTCTGCCACTTTTCATGTAACGCAGGGTTCGAGGGAAAATATGCGCCTTCTTGAGTTTTTAGGCCAATATTGGCCGCTTCTTTTGTCAGGAACAGGAGTTACCATCGCTCAGTTCCTGCTAGGCGGAGCTTTAACAGTTGTCCTAGCGTTGCTGTTCGGGTTGATGAAAATGTCCTCGAACATATTTGTTAAAAGCTCTGCAATTGTCTATATCGAAATTTTTCGCGGTACGTCCTTGTTGGTTCAACTTTATTGGATTTTCTTTGTTCTACCCTTGTTTGGAATAACGCTGGAAAAATTCACTGCCGGTTATATCGCTATTGGTTTGAATGCCGGGGCTTATGGCGCCGAACTCGTGCGCGGGGGCATTATGGCAGTACCAAAAGGCCAATGGGAAGCTGCTATCGCGATTAATATGAGCTCGGCGAAACGAATGTGGCGCATAATTCTTCCCCAAGCGTTGGTGAATATGCTGCCGGCGTGGGGAAATCTGATGGTCGAGGTTCTGAAGGGTACCGCCCTTGTGTCGCTAATCTCTGTGACAGATTTGATGTTCCAAGCTAAACAAATCAACGCTAGCACTTACATGTCAGCGGAAATCTTTGGTACTGCTCTTATTATCTATTACATACTTGCCCGTTTTTTGCTGACACCATTTATGCGATGGCTCGAGGGATTTATGGCCCGCAAATTGGGGAGGGCCTAATCTATGTATGACTGGTTTTTTAAAGAGGAGTGGTTTCCAAAATTCGATTGGAGATGGGATTACACTTGGGAAATCCTGCCACGCCTTCTCGAAGCAACGGTAAATACGTTAATTGCTGCTGCTGGAGGATATCTTATAGCTCTTGTGCTCGGATTGATTTTGGCGCTTGCTCAAAGAAGCTCGAGCCGGGTTGTTACCTTTATTGTTCGTGAATTCGTTGAGTTCGTCCGATCAACACCGCTTTTGTTGCAAATTTTCTTCATATTTTATGTGGGGCCTCAATTTGGAATTACGCTGAGTCCGTGGGTTTCTGGTATGATTGCCATTGGTTTGCATTTTTCATGCTACCTATCGGAAGTGTATCGCGGCGGACTGGACAGCGTGCCAAAGGGACAGTGGGAAGCTGCCACCGCGCTTAACATGACAACAATGCAGACATACAGGCGATTGATTATCCCTCAAGCAATCCCGCCAGCCATCCCAGGGCTCGGAAATTATCTGATCGGTATTTTCAAGGATACACCTATGCTTTCAGTGATCGGCGTTGCCGAGCTGATTCATACGGCCAATTCGATCGGGTCAGAATCCTGGCGCTATTTAGAGGCATACACACTCGTTGGTGTAATCTTTTTGGCGCTTTCTTTGCCAGCCGCTGGCCTTATTCGCGCATTTGAAGTGTTCGTGCGCCGCCAATTAGGAATGTAAATATGAAAAACTTGTCAGGATTTCCGTTGGAGCTCAACGGTGAAAACAAACCAATGGTAAGCTTTAAAAAGGTACACAAAGCCTATGGGCCTCTGGTTGTTTTAGATGATCTGGATCTGGACGTTACAGCGGGAGAAATGGTTTCGATCATTGGACCATCGGGTTCTGGTAAGACGACCGTTTTGCGAATGCTCATGACCCTTGAAAAAATTAACAAGGGGGTGATCTATGTTGATGGCAAACCGCTTACCCATATGGAAAAGGATGGTCAACTGACCGAGGCGAACCAACAATACTTGCGCGAACGACGTTCAGACATTGGTATGTGTTTCCAACACTTCAATCTATTTCCACATATGACTGCGATCCAGAACTGTATGGAAGGTCCGGTCCAGGTGCTTGGACTGTCCAAAGCAGAGGCACGGGATCGTGGTGAAGAATTGCTTGAGCTTGTTGGTATGATCGAAAAGAAAGATCAACATCCTTCGCGCTTGTCTGGTGGGCAGCAACAACGTGTTGCAATTGCGCGTGCTTTGGCAATGCGCCCTAAGGTGATGTTGTTTGACGAAGTAACATCCGCTCTTGATCCAGAGGTCATCGGCGAAGTCACCTCTGTCATTCGTAAACTCGTTTCGGAACATAATCTTACTATGCTGATGGTGACGCACCAAATGGGTTTTGCTCGCGATATCTCAGACCGTGTATGCTTTTTCTTTGGCGGCAAGATAGAAGAGCAGGGGCCTCCTGCTGAACTTTTTGGCAATCCAAAAAGGGAACGTACACAACAATTCCTGAGCGCTGTCAAAGAGGCTGTCTGATTGTAAATTTAATAAGTGGGATGCATTATGTTTGAACAAAGGCTTGCACACTTAAGACAAAAACCAAGGCAGACAGAATTTCATGTGTCCCGACATGTAATTGCCATATGAACGTCAGTATCCATCTGCTTTACAACCGAAAAATACTTTGGTCAGGTCTTCGCTTACATCCCATGTCACCCGCTTGCCATCTCGTACGAACAGGGTATCGCCCGGCCCAATTTCGCAAACTTCGCCGCTCTCGTGTTGGATGATTTTGCACTTGCCTGATAATACAGTCATCAATTCATCGCCCTGTTCGGTGCATTCAAATATGCCTTTGGTACAGCGCCAAATACCATACCTTGTTGTATGTCCTGGCCCCCCGACATCAATGCGTCCATAGGCTTTGGGATTTCCCTCCAAAATACGGTAATCGCTTGCTGGCGTATCAAATGGCCAAAAGACTAAGGAGCCTACATCATCACCAGGTCTATACTTTTTCAATTTCAGCTCCATAAACTTTGGGATGCTGAGTTTGCCACTTTCAAATAACTGGCAATTCAGGTTTTGCACGCTTGGTTAGTAATTTCGAGCTGTCGGCGCATACGACAATATTTTCTTCATGAACCATCATTAGTCCTTCGCCATATGAAAGCGAGGGTTCTAGCGTTAGTACCATGTTTTCCTTCAGAATAGTCGTATCGAATGCTGCATGGGATGGTTGTTCGGTTAATTGCATTCCAAGCCCGTGTCCTAATCTACCAATGTCTCCACCGCTATCGTCCAGTTCGGCGATTACCTTGGACATTGCGTGGAAGAGATCCCGGCAGGTGTTACCCGGTTTCGCTGCCGCTATTCCTGCTTCGGTTGCCCGCCAAAGCACATCATACGCCCGACGCGCCATATCATCAGCAGAACCAATGGCCCAGTTGCGATCAAAATCACAAAAATATCCGTCCCACGTCAAACCAGTATCGAGCATGAGCACATCGCCCTTTTGGAGAGGTGTGCTGGAAGGTGGTGAAATAACGTCGGCATATCCGCCTTGGTCCGCGGCTCCCACAACGTAGGGGGCATTGTCTGCACCTTGCGCCAGTGCTTCGCGTCGAAATGTGCGAAATACATCATCCAGTGGTTTGCCCTCAGAGATGATTTCTGGAACCCTGTCAAAAGTAGCTGAGCCAATGGCACAGATATGCGATAACTTTTCTATTTCCGCAGCTGATTTTACCATTCGCAGGCCTTGTACAAGGCTCGTTGCGTCTGCAATTTCCAGGCCTGGAAGTTTAGCAATCAATCTTTCCCAATCACCGAGTGGCATTCGCAGAAAAGATTCATGTCCCTTCATTACGCCAATCTTCGCTTTACTTTCAGCTAGCGGCGATAGTAGTTCGCTCAACAGACTTATTCCATCATCCATCGGTGATGGTGCACTCCATGTGCGAATATCATCAAGCCAAGATTGGCGCATAAGCATCGCACCAATTTCAGGAATGATCGCGATAGGTTTACCCTGGGCAGGAACGAACAAAAACCATGGGCGAGTAGGACTTTGCCAAAACAAAGTTTGAAATCCACTGAAATATTGCACATCAGGTTCGGTAGTTAGCAAGATTCCCGCAAGCTGCTGCTTAGCCATAAGAGACTGGGCATTACGTGTTCTTGTTTCGAATTCGCTATTCGTAAAACCTCTTAAGGGTGTTTTAAGCTGCATTTTGGCCATCCATTATCATATTGAAAATTGCAACATCTGTGACACCCTCTGAACCAATTAGTAATACCCGGGAGTTGTTATCTAGCTCCAGCTTTTGGGTCAGTTCAGCGTCCTGTCGCGCTGCGATAAGTGCTGCTAATCCTGCAATGGCACTTTCACCAGCTTCTATCGCTTTATCGCCGTAAATTGGTTTGGCTAACAAACGTACCGCAGGCGCAACAATCGATTCTGGAATAGTAAGGAAGTCGCTCGCTTCTTCTTCTAATATTTCCCAAGCTAGTCCAGACGGTTCACCACAAGATAAGCCAGCCATCAATGTTTCTTGCGCAATTGCCACATTGGTCGCAGTTCCAGTTTTGGCACTTTCAAATAGACACGCAGCAAGTTCTGGTTCCACGATAATTACACGAGGCGCCGCTTCACCCCAATATTGACGCAGGCCGGCGACAACCCCCGCAGCAAGTCCTCCAACGCCGCCCTGGAGAAACACGTGAGTAGGAGCGCGATCCAGTTCATTGCAAATCTCTTGGGTCATAACACCGTAGCCTGACATGACATCTCGGGGAGGTTGTGAATATCCGGGCCAAGACGTATCGGAAACAACATGCCATCCGTGTTCTTTTGCTTCTGTCTTTGCCAACACCACAGACGCGTCATAGTCGCCTTCAATGCGGATTACTTCCGCTCCCAAATCCCGCATGGCCTCAGCTCGTCCCTCACTAACTTCAGCGTGGATGTAGATGCGGCAGGGCGCGCCAAAGCGCTTGCATCCCCAAGCCAAGGCACGGCCGTGGTTACCATCAGTTGCTGAAACCAATGTAATTTGTCCACATTCGTCTTTGTATTTTCCGTTGCGGATATCAGCCAAGGTTATGTCCTTGCCAAGCTTCTTCGAAATTTCACGTTGCAATACACACTGTGCAGCATATGAACCGCCCATCGCTTTGAAACTTCCAAGTCCGAATCTCGGGCCTTCATCTTTGTAGTACAATTGGCTGATGCCGATCTGCGCCGCAATTCCATTAAGGCGTTCCAGCGGTGTGGCTGAGTATCCATCCCATTGGGTAATTTCTGCACGAGCAGTTTTGAAATCATCTTCGGATAAAACTCGATAAGCTGCATCACCAGTTTTACGATTTGCAGCTACGTGCCCCAGTGAAACTGAAGGAAGTAAATTTCTCATTGTGTATACTTTCTAATTGGAAGACGGTCTTGGACCAGTTTCACCCAAAGATTTGCTCCAATGGGTAACAATGCGTCGTTAAAATCATAGTCAGCGGAATGCAGAGGCTGGCCATGCGTTCCTTGCTCACCATTGCCTAGTAAAAAGAAACAGCCCGGTACCGCTGCACAGAAATGAGCAAAGTCTTCTGAAAAACTCATTGGCTCGCGGTCGCCAATGGTCTCAAGCCCTGCTGATTGTGCTGCGCGAACGACAGCCTGAGTTGGGGTCTTTGAATTTATGGTTTCGATGAATTCGGTGTTAAAGCCCATCGTTGCTGAAACCCCATGAGCTGCTGCCACGCCATCAACGATTTGGCGCATGAAGCGTTCCACATCCCTGCGATCTTCGGGGAGGCGTGCACGTACATCTCCCTTTAGTGTCGCGTGACCTGGTAAAACATTGCGCTGGCCATCGGTCAAAAACTCCGTGACGGAGACAACGGCGCCTGCACTTGGGGCAAGCTTGCGGGAAACGATTGTTTGAAGGGCTTGCACGATTTCAGAACCTACAGTGATGGCGTCAACCCCCACATGTGGCATGGATGCATGCCCGCCTTGCCCATTTATCTCGATTTCAAACAGACTTTCGCTCGCGCATATTTGGCCAACTCTTGTTGATACTTGACCAACAGGAGAGCCGGGTAGATTGTGGATTGCATAAACCTCTTCAATGGAAAATTGTTCGAGGAAACCATCGTCTAACATTGCTTTTGCACCTAAGCCATGTTCCTCGTTAGGTTGGAAAATGAATACAATTGTACCGTCAAAATCTGGATTCTTGGCAAGTGTTTCAGCAGCGCCAAGCAACATTGTCATATGTCCGTCATGGCCACAGGCATGCATAATACCACTATTACCTGATACGTAATCGTGAGTACTGATTTCACAGATGGGCAAAGCATCCATATCTGCTCGTAGCCCAATCGCCCGATTGCTGCCGCCAGCACGCAATACACCGACCACGCCTGCGCCTTCGTGTACTTCGAGCCCAAGATTTTTCAAAATAGTCGAGATCGTGGCTTTGGTACGCGCCTCTTGAAACCCAAGCTCGGGATCACGGTGGAACGCGCGTCTTTGCTTCGCCAGTTTTCTGTGAAATTCATCCATTTTTGATCCTAGTGTTTACCATTAGCAATTTACGCTTAACGGCTGATTTTTTACGTCAAAAATACAGCTGTTCATGATAAAATTACCTCTAAATCCGTATGAGAGAGTTGGTTGTTCCTATTTGGTCAAATAGAATGAAGGTTTGCACTTCTCAATCGTGATGATTTAATATTGCCCGGGCAGAAAATTCCGCTAACTCTCCTCGCCAAATTTGCATTCCGAAACAAAAAGGTTTGCCTGTTTCGTCACAAATTACTTGCTCAAGTTCAATCCCGGCTTGGTTTGCCGCCAACCCAAGAGGTCCTGCTTCAGAAGATCTAACGCCTCTCATACGAATTACAATATCGCCCATGTGGGCACTAGTATCATAATGCTGAATGAGGAGTTGTGTAGTTGATTGGCGAAGATCGTGATGCAAGAAGCCCTGGAATCTCTCTGCAATTACAAACTCTGTTTCAAGGAAGATTGCATGATTTTTGATTTTGAAAAGTCGTGTGTATTCATACAATGGCTCAGCCAAAGGAATCTTAAGTAATTGGGAGATTTTGGAGTTTGCCAAGGTTAATTTAGCGTCGATCAACTCAATTTTCAGTTCAATTCCTCTGGCTTTTGCATCAGCTGCAAAACTCACCATCTTGCTGATGTCATAAGTAAGTCGTTGCGGTGACACAAAACGACCGCGACGGCCTTCGCTATACACCAAACCCTCTGCTTCAAGTGTCTCAAGGGCGCGGCGTGCGGTCATTCGGCTGACACTGTAGCGTTCAGCAACTACCCGTTCGGAGGATAGGGCTGTATGTTCCGTCAATTTTCCGCTGGTGATTTCATCGCGCAATTCAGAAAATATCTGCCGGAACCGTGGCTCCATTGAACTGAAATCTGGCGGGGTGATGGGCATTTTTTTTCCAATATTTTTTGTTTTGCCTAACATGCATGAATGGTGTATCACAACCATGAATCTGGTATATACCAATGTAAGCTTATGAGGAGAAGATGCATGGTAACCCTTACAAATGAACAGAGAGACAAATTTTGGACTGACGGTGTCCTGATTGTTGAAAATGCTGTGACACCTGAGGAGTTGGCAGGTTTGCCAGCGGTGTTTGCAGAATGGGTCGCTGAGAGCAGGGAGCATAAAGAAGATTATGGCGAAATCCTTGATGGGCGCCTCCGGTTTGATCTTCAACCGGCATATACTGCCGATGTCCCGAGGCTGCGTCCTATTCAAACTCCAAAAGAAATATCTGATGTTTATGCAGAAGTGATGCAATTACCTGAAGTTCCCAAGGGAGCGTCATTCTTTGCTTAACAGGCGGAAGAGTAAACTGGATATTTAGAACCTAGAAAGCCCGGATCATGGACACCATAAACAATCCCGACCTGATAGAACAACTACCGTTTCAAACCGATGGCGGTTTGGGGCAAGCTGCCCGGATAGGGTTGGTAATTTTGCAAACCGACCAAACTATAGAGTATGAATTTGCTTCGCTTATGCGCGGGGAGGGCGTTGCACTTTATCATGCACGTATTCCCAATGCGATGGAAGTAACGCCCGATACGCTGCGTCAAATGGAGCTGGATCTACCCAAAACGGCGGCGTTGCTGCCAGAACAGTTTGGGTTTGATGCTATTGGTTATTGCTGCACATCTGGCGCTACCATGATAGGTGAGGAAAACGTCGCCAAGATCATCAATATGGTGCATCCAAAAGCTCAGGTAAGCAATCCAATTGCTGCGTGCAAAGCCGCTTTGGCAGCGCTGGGATTTAACAAAATTGCACTCGTGACACCATATGCTCCTTCGGTCACTCTTGAGATGCAAAGCAACCTGCAGGCGGCGGGTATCAACACCAATGCTGTAGCCTCCTTTAATCAGTCTGATGATTTTACGGTCGCACGGATTTCCAGCCAGAGTATTTTGGACGCCATTAAAAAAATTGGTGTGCGTGATGATTGCGATTGTGTCTTTGTCTCTTGCACCAGTTTGCGAGTGCTCTCGGTGATTGCTGAGGCTGAAGCGTATCTAGGCAAACCTGTAATTTCAAGCAATCAAGCGCTTGCTTGGCATTTGATGCGGTTATCTGGATTAAACACCGCTCTCATTGATGCGGGCCAACTATTTCAAAAATAACTGAATCACAACAGCTGACTTACAGCATAATGCAGGAATTCGTATTGTGACCAAAAAACTCCCTTCCCACGCGCAAGTGGTCATCATCGGCGGCGGCATTCACGGATGTTCAGTTGCTTATCATTTGGCAAAAAATGGTTGGAGAGATGTTGTGCTGCTGGAGCGCAAGCAGTTGACCAGTGGCACCACATGGCATGCAGCGGGTCTTGTAGGGCAACTGCAAGGGAGTCATTCCACAACAGCCTTTGCCAGATATGGCGTTGAATTGTTACAGGAAATTGAAGCTGAGACAGGTCAGAACCCTGGATTTAGGCAGTCCGGCTCAATTTCGATTGCTGTGAATGATGACCGATTAGCGGAGTTGAAACGCAAAGCTGATTTTGCATCGCTCTTTGGTGTTGAAGCGCATTATATGCCGACGGCCGAAATAGAAGAACGCTGGCCATTGATGAACCCTGAGGGAGTATTAGGCGGTATATATATGCCCAGTGACGGCTCTGCCAATCCAGTTGATCTGACTACTGCATTGGCGAAAGGCGCGCGGATGAATGGTGCTGTCATTCGTGAAAACATCAAGGTTGAGGAAGTGCTTGTAGATGGCGGCAAGATTAAAGGAGTGCGAACGGATCAGGGCACAATTACTGCAGATTTTGTTGTAAATTGCGCAGGCATGTGGGCCCGTGAATTGGGACAGCAAAATGATGTTGGTGTTCCGCTGCATGCATGTGAACATTATTATCTGGTGACTGAAACAATCAAAGATTTACCCAGCGACCTTCCAGTTCTGCGATCCTATTGTGATGGGACCTACTGGAAAGAGGATGCCGGTAAACTGTTATTTGGTTTCGCACATTTCAAGGCCAAACCTTGGGCGATAGATGGTATATCCGAAGATTTTGAATTCGATAGCTTGCCGTTTGTCGAAGATGACGTGATGGAAGTGTTGGAATTGGCGATGAACAGGGTTCCTCTGTTACAAGAAACCGGCATCCGCACATTCTTCAACGGGCCTGAAAGCTATTCCTATGATGGCCGTTTCACACTTGGTGAAGCTCCTGACATCAAGGGTTATTTTGTGCTTGCAGGCGTGAATTCCACGGGTATTCAATCTGGTCCGGGAGCGGGTAAAGCACTTGCAGAATGGATAATGAAAGGCCATCCTCCCATGGACCTTTCTGAGATGGACCCAAAACGCTGCGAAGAGTTTCAGGCGCGCGATATCTATTTGCGCGAGCGATGCCCTGAAACGCTTGTGCTGACATATGCAATGCACTGGCCAAATCGACAACGCGAAACCGTTCGTAATCTACGCCGCACTCCGTTTCATCATGCATTGAAGGCACAAGGCGCATGCTTTACCGAAGTGCAAGGATGGGAACGCCCGGCTTGGTTTGCCCCAGATGGTGTGGAACCAAAAATCGACTATAGTTTTGGACGCCAGAATTGGTTTGATTACGCGCAGGAAGAACAAAGAGCAGCCCGAGAATCTGTCGCGATGATCGACTATACGATGCTGGGTAAGTTGATGGTTGAAGGTACCGATGCAGAACAATTCTTGCAGCGCGTTTGTACCAACAATATGGCAATGAAGAATGGCCGCGTTGCGTATACGCTGATGCTGAATGAGCGAGGCGGGATTGAAAGTGATGTAACCGTGGCGCGCCACGCTGATGATGCATTCATGGTGATGAGTTCGATCTCTCATACAAGGCGCGACTACTTGCATTTGCGTGACAATATTCGCTCAGGCGAAGATGTGCGTCTACGTGACGTTACGAGCTCTTTTGGCGTACTTGGTGTCATGGGTCCTAAATCTCGCGACTTGTTAGCTGCTGTTAGTGACACGGATATGTCAAACGAATCCTTCCGATTTAACAGTTTGCAAACTTTCCATATCGGGCACGCCAAAATAACAGCGCAGCGCTTGTCTTATTCTGGTGAATTGGGTTGGGAAATTTTTATATCACCAGATTTTGCTGAACATGTATTTGAAGTGTTGATGGAAGCGGGAAAGGCGTTTGGTTTGCGCCTCATCGGAGGAGAAGCATTGAACGGGCTTCGCATCGAAAAAGGGTTTGTGCATTGGGGGCATGACATGGCCTATACTGAGGCTCCCCATCAGATGGGGATGGAATTCGTCTGCAAGCCAAACAAGGAAATCCCGTTTATCGGACGCGACGCTTATTTGGAGCGTAAATCTGACGGTAAAGGACCATTTCTGTGTTTCATCAAACTATGCGATCCGGCACCGCTCTTATATCACAATGAACCGGTTTTGAGAGATGGAAAAATCGTCGGCTACATTACAGCAGGGGCATATGGCTATTCAGTTGGTACGGCTGTTGGCTTGTGTTTGGTTTCACTTGCTGATGGTGTGAATGACAAGCACGATCTTGAACAAGGCACCTACTCAGTGATGGTCGAAGGTCGAGAAATTGCAGCAGATTTGAGCCGTAAACCATTTTACGACCCTGATAGCAAGCGTATGTTGAGTTGATCGGTTTTCTACATCTATTAAGCAATATCACGACCTATTTTATCGTGTTCATTTTGGATTTTGAGAATTCTTCTCTTTGATGCTCCTTGGTTTGGAGAGCATCGATATCAACATGAAAGAGGATGATCTGATGATACCTGGGCTAGAGACTGAGATTGTTGATCAAAATGCTTATGACCGAAATGTTTAAAGTCTGCACAAGATAGGTCTTGTACTGCTGCTTATCTCTGATCTCGCCGATCCGCCGGCTACCTTAGCCAATAAGATGGCGGAAATCTTTACTGCTGACCCTAATGCTCCAGATGCACGAAATCTTTTTCGCGTATATTGGCACAATGGAGCCGACCGCCGTAGTCTGGCTCCAGTGCCTGAGCACCTTGTCATATCGGGCGCCATTTCGCATTCATTAATGGGTCCTGACCCTAGTCTATTTTCCAAGCGCACTTGTTTGGCGGATGTCTCAGATCCACAATAACGTAGAGATTGCGATGACTTAATCCACGAAGCGGGCGTTTGGTCTTCTGGAAAGACGCGCATATTGCTCAGCGCGTTTTTCATCTTCGAGTTTAACGATGGCAAAGACGCCTAGAGCAACGACTAGGGAAAAGGTTGCGATTAACAAGATCATTTGTTTGTCTCCTTTTAATGCCCCGTGATAACGAAACAGAACTGGATTAGTTTCATCATCATAGATAATTTTCCTGAACCGCTTCCGATTTGGGTATTCACTTTCGGTTCATGTCCTTTTGTATCACACTAGCTCATAGCGCCTGTGTATTAGGTCACACTTCGCTCGCGGGCCATCAAAGCGCCGTGAGGTGCACTTTATCGGTTGCAGAATTGGTTTTGAGGTGAGAAAAGGTCTCCATGAAAAGAATTGCTCTCTATGCGGGTTCCTTTGACCCACTGACCTCAGGTCATCTGGATGTTATTCGCCAAGGATTAAGCCTTGCCGATGAACTTGTGGTGGCTATTGGAATCCATCCTGGTAAAGCGCCAATGTTCACGTTCGAGGAACGCGCGGATTTGATCAGGCAGTCCGTAGAACATGCTTTAAGTGAAGATGCCAAGAAAGTGTCGGTCATCTCATTTGCCGGACTGGTGGTGGATGTAGCCAAACAAAGTGGGGCCAGCTTGATGGTGCGTGGCCTGCGTAATACCACGGATTTTGACTATGAAATGCAAATGGCGGGCATGAATGGCACAATGGCGCCGGATATACAGACGATATATGTTCCGGCAAGTCCCGGTCTTGGCCATATTACGGGCACATTGGTGCGCCAAATCGCCAAAATGGGCGGAGATGTCGCTCCATTCGTCCCTAAACCTGTGTTAGCTGCACTAAAGAAAAAGCTGACCTGATTCTTCACTTCTTTGACAGGAATTACCATGAACACATTGATACGCATTTTTGCCCCTGCATTGCTACGCTTGATCGCTGCAATCGCGATTACGGTTGGCTTGGCTTCGGGATACGCTTCTGCTGCTGATGAAAATACACTTTATCTCGATCTGAAAGATGGACGGGTCGTCATCCAACTTCGTCCTGATCTGGCTCCAAAACATGTTGAGCAGATCAAAACGCTGACGAAGCAGGGTTTTTACAATGGCATCGTTTTCCATCGCGTGATCGAGGGCTTTATGGCTCAAACAGGCGATCCGACTGGCACGGGTGCAGGCGGTTCGGAATTGCCAGATATTCCGGCGGAATTTACCAGTGCGCCCTTCAAGCGTGGTGTTGTTGGTATGGCCCGTTCGCAGGACCCGAACAGTGCCAACAGCCAGTTTTTCATCATGTTCGACGATGGTGAATTTCTAAACAATAACTACACCGTGTTCGGCGAAGTGACCGAAGGCATGGAATTTGTTGACAAGATCAAGCGCGGCGAAGGCCAAAGCGGTAAAGTCAACGGTCCGGATAAAATTGTAAAAATGCAGCTTGCAGAAGACGCATCATAATCGAATTGATTCAAACTTAAGGAATACAACAAATGGCATATGACGATCCGCAAAACACAATCGAGATGGAAACAACCCAGGGAAAGGTTGTGATCAAATTACGCCCGGACCTCGCGCCTAATCACGTTGCCCGCATCAAGGAATTGGCCTCCGAAGGCTTTTACGACGGTATTGTTTTTCACCGCGTGATTGATGGCTTTATGGCTCAAGTCGGTTGCCCGCATGGCATCGGCACTGGCGGCTCTGACAAGCCGGACCTTAAAGCAGAATTTAACTCAGAACCTCATCTGCGCGGCACCTGCTCAATGGCCCGCAGCCAGATGCCGGACAGTGCTAACAGTCAGTTCTTCATTTGCCTGGATGATGCTTCATTCCTGAACCGTCAATACACAGTATGGGGTCAGGTCATTGAAGGCATGGATAATGTCGACAAGATCAAAAAAGGCGAACCTGTCCAAAACCCGGATTCTATCGTTTCGATGAAAGTGGCTGGCTAAAAGCTACGGACTTATAGATTGAATTTTATTGTCCCGGGTAGCTTTGCGCCCGGGATAAGCTTTTTCAGGAACATAAATGCGCGTTGATCTGTTTGATTTTGATTTGCCGGAAGATCGCATTGCATTGCGGCCTGCTGTTCCGCGCGACTCTGCCAAACTCCTTTTGATTAAGCCCGGCGAGGGCCTTGAAGATCGCATTGCCAATCAGCTTGCAGATATTTTGCAGCCTGGCGATGCTCTTGTTTTTAACGACACCAAAGTTATTCCCGCTCAGCTTGAGGGCATAAGAGAACGAGATGGTGTTTCTGCCACCATTGGCGCCACGCTTCACATGCGCCTTGCCGGCAATCGCTGGAAGGCATTTGTCCGGGGCGCTAAGAAACTACGGATAGGCGACCGCTGTCATTTTGGCGATCATAACAGTGCCTGTGAAGCAGGTAGACTGGATGCGACTGTCACTGAAAAGGGTGAAGACGGCGAAGTGGAATTCCTGTTCGACCTGACGGGAATCGCCCTTGATGAGGCGATGGCAGAAGTCGGCCATATCCCATTGCCGCCATATATCGCTTTGAAGCGCGATGAAGACGAGCAGGACCGCACAGATTATCAGACCATTTATGCGAAAGACGAGGGCGCTGTAGCCGCGCCTACAGCTGGGCTCCATTTTACACCGGAACTGTTCGCCGCCCTTGATGCCAATGGCATTGAAAGGCATTTCATAACGCTTCATGTGGGCGCAGGAACATTTTTGCCTGTCAAAGCCGATGATACGCAGGACCACAAAATGCACTTTGAGCGCGGCATTGTTTCCGCCGATACGGCTGAAGCGTTGAATGCAGTCAAAGAGCGGGGCGGCCGGATTGTCTCTGTCGGAACAACCTCGCTCCGTCTGCTCGAAAGCGCTGCGGATGAAACAGGCAAACTGAATGCTTGGGAAGGCGCTACCGATATCTTTATTACCCCCGGCTATAAATTTCGTTTTGTTGATGTCCTAATGACTAATTTTCACTTGCCCCGTTCAACCTTGATGATGTTGGTTTCAGCCTTCAGTGGAACCGAAGTCATGAAGCAAGCCTATGAACACGCTATCAAAACCGGCTATCGCTTCTATTCCTATGGCGATGCCAGCCTGCTATATCGCGCATTATGACCCAGCAAAACCCAACAGAATTTTCCTTCAAGCTTTTGGCACGCGACGGCAAAGCACGCCGCGGCGAAATTACCATGCCGCGCGGCACAGTGCGCACGCCTGCCTTCATGCCAGTTGGTACAGCCGGTACGGTCAAAGCTATGTATATGGATCAGGTTAGAGATCTTGGCGCTGATATTATTCTTGGCAATACCTATCATTTGATGCTTCGCCCGGGCGCTGAGCGGGTTGCCAAACTGGGTGGTTTACACAAATTTGGCGGTTGGAGCGGACCTATCCTGACGGATTCTGGCGGTTTTCAAGTGATGTCTTTATCAGCTTTACGCAAATTGACCGAGGATGGCGTTACGTTCAAATCCCATGTGGATGGGCAAAAGTTCTTCATGTCACCGGAGCGTTCTATTGAGATCCAAGGTCTGTTGGGTTCCGATATACAGATGCAGTTGGATGAATGCATTGGCCTGCCGGCAGAACGCAAGGAAATTGAACGCGCCATGGAGCTGTCGCTAAGATGGGCCGAGCGTTCAGCAAAGGCCTTTGGCGATCAACCAGGCAAAGCCATGTTTGGAATTGTACAGGGCGGTGATGATCTTGAATTAAGGGTCAAATCTGCCGAGGCTTTGGCAGCAATGAACCTGAAGGGCTATTCAATTGGCGGGCTTGCTGTTGGGGAGCCCCAGGAAGTCATGCTGCGAACCCTCGAAGCGACCTGTCCGGCAATGCCTGATGACAAGCCGCGCTATTTGATGGGCGTTGGGACGCCCGATGACCTGCTTCAATCGGTAGCTCGCGGCGTGGATATGTTTGACTGCGTCATGCCAACAAGGGCAGGGCGCCATGGTCTGGCCTATAGTCGTTTTGGTAAAATCAATTTGAAAAATGCCCGCCATGCGGAAGATCATCGTCCATTGGATGAGCAATCCAATTGTCCTGCAAGCAGTGACTATTCCAGAGCCTATCTTCATCATCTGATCAAATGTAATGAGGCTTTAGGCGGCATGCTGCTCACCTGGAATAATCTGGCCTATTACCAATATCTGATGCAGGGAATGCGCGACGCGATCGAGCAGGGCCGATTCGAAGCCTTCAAGGCTGAAACGATAGCCGATTGGGAAAAGGGCGATATAGCAGCGCTTTAGGTTGTTGCCCCGTTGTAAGGGTCCATTTTCACTCCCGTTATTTTCCAGCTACCGTCTGCCTGCTGGCGCAGAGTGTATACAGCTTGCCACTGCTTGCCCTGCGGATCGGTTATGATTACTTCCTGATAAATATCGTCATTGATGATGGTATTGCGACCCATCACAAAACTATCTGATAGATAGATGGCGCTATAGCCTCCTTTGACCATTCCGATAAACCGATCAACAGTGGTGAAGTAGTTGGTAATGTTTGGCGCCGCATGGGAGTAAGCGCGGTTATGATCACCGGCTTTGAATGCGTTCAACTGATCACGAACAACGGACTGTGTTGCGGCAGTCTCGGCCGCTCCGACAGAAACTTCTTGCGCCAGCGAGGTGCTGACAAACGCAAAGAGAAACACGATCGGCAACATTAATATCCAGCCTGCAAATCTGGTTTGTAAGACTGTTTTCAACATGCTGTTTCTCCCAATTTATAATTTGATCTGCTTTCTCAACGAATGGCGTTTGGCAAAAGTTTCAAACAAGGCGATTTCACGCCCTTATTCGCCCTTATCAATCATCTCCATGGCCAAATGCCCTAGTATAGGAACGGCAACGCCATACTGCTTGGCCTTTTCGGGATTGGAGGCATTACCGTCCAGTGACCGTTTGTAAACGCCCTGTAAAATCGCAGCCAATCGGAAGAAGCAAAAGGCGACATAGAAGTGCCAGTTATCAATTTCTCCAATATTGCGTCGCTTGCAATAGCTCGCGACATAATCCCGTTCACTGGGTAGGCCGAGGGGAGTACGGTCGAGGCCGCCAAGCCCCCTGAAACCACCTTGGTGGGGAAGCCGCCACTGCATGCATTGATAAGCAAGGTCTGCGAGCGGATGACCAAGGGTCGACAATTCCCAATCCAGCACGCCGATCACATTATGGGCATCATGGCTGAAAACCATATTATCCAACCGATAATCGCCGTGAACCAGACTCACCTGACCATCATCAGCGGGCATATGGTTGCCCAGCCATTTGATCAGCCGATGAATATCCTTGTTCTCGTCAACTTCACTGGCTGCATATTGTTTTGACCATCGGTCAACCTGACGTTCGAAATAGCTTCCGGGCTTGCCGAAATCAGAAAGCCCAACGGCGTTTACATCCACATTGTGCAAGGCCGCCAAGGCAATATTCATCCGGTCATAAATCAGTGCCCGCCGTTCCGGCGCTTTTTCACCATGATATTCGTGGACTTCGGGCAGAGCTGGATCCCAGAAGATATGACCGTCAAGAAATTCCATCACAAAAAACATTCGGCCAATCGGACTGTCTTCGTCGCTCAAAGCAAATACTTTAGGCACTGGCACTGCGGTGTTTGCGAGAGCCTTCATCACTCTATATTCGCGATCGACCTGGTGGGCAGATTTCAGTAATTCTCCCGGGGGCTTGGCCCGTAATACATATTTACCGCTTTGCGCTTTGATTAAAAATGTCGGATTTGATTGGCCGCCCTCAAATTTCTTGATTTCCATCAGGTCGTGGAACCCTTCAATATGGGCTACCAACCATGGTTCAAGAACCTCATTATCCAGACTGTTTATAGGCGCGCTCATCGTTTTTCCTGCAGCAACTATTCATCTCGTTTGTAGCAAGAGTGTAGGGGTTATTACAAAACGTCAAGGCGCGTTTGTGGGTTTGGAAATTTTAGGGCATAGGAGGTCAGAGCCCGCGTTAAACCTGGATCAAAAATGCCAAAATTCATATTTTTTACTCGAGCAGTCCAAGGTATTTTTGTTGATTTCGGTTGGATCAATATTGCCAAAGCCGCATTGATACTGGTGCTGATAATAGGCATTGGTTCGATCATCCATTCTGTGGACTATGAAGGTTTTGCCAGATGGGTGGATTTCAACAGTGATCCCAATTCTCCCTGGTATCGGGGCATTTGGGGATACTTTTTGGGTGGTATTATTTTCACATCAATCGGCGGGCCTAGACAGGCCCTTGCTTTCTTTGCAGCCTATTTCTTTGGTTTTTGGCAAGGATTGATCGTTTCAACCGTTGCTACGGTATGCGGGTGTTTCATTGATGCTGCCTTCGCCCGTTTGTTTGAAACGAAGGTTCGCTATCACTTAAAGGGGCGGGTAGATTTAGCCTTTTCGGTTTGGCGCGAGCACCCGTTTATAGTCTCAGTGGCACTGAGGCTGCTGCCCATTGGCTCAAACTTCCTGAACAATCTTGCTGCGGGGGCAACAGGCGTTGCGCTACTTCCTTTTGTGGTTGGTTCAGCAATTGGCTATGTTCCGCAAATGGTGGTGTTCTCACTGCTTGGTACGGGCACAGAGCTTAATTCAGCCTGGAAACTTGCCATGGGAGCCGGATTGTTCATCATCCTGATGCTTTTTGGCGGCTGGCTTTATAGGAAATATAAGCACAATCTGGTCAAATCGGCCTGACGTGCGATTCGTATCATTATCTTCATGGCATTGAGTTGATTCATATCTGCCTTGGAATGAACAAACCTGTCGCTAAAAGGTACTTGAACAAATTGAAAACTATCGCAGGCATCCGCGATCTGCCGGGAAAATCATGAAGCTCCTTGAATGGTATATATTTCGAAGAGTTGCCTTTGCTGCAACAGTCACCTTGTTGGCTCTGGCCGGGGTAATCTGGATCATTCAGGTTTTCGCTCGCGTTGATTTGATTGCATCGAGTGGCCAGTCTTTGCTTGCCTATTTCAGGGTCACATTTCTGGCGATACCGGGACTTTTACTGGCCATTATCCCGATTGCGCTATTGCTCGCCACAGCCAATACGATCAATCACTTCAATGCCAATTCGGAATTGGTGGTGGTCAATGCATCGGGCGCTTCCAACCGCGTTATTGTAAAACCTTTTTTGCTTCTGACTCTGCTCTTTTCGCTATTCACGGGGCTTGTCGGGCATTTCATTATGCCACTTACCAATGCCCAATTGCGTATCGAAACTTCATCTAAAAATGCTGATCTGATCAATGTGATTATCCGCGAAGGTGTATTCAGTAAGATGGAAGCCGGATTGATGGTGCATATCAAATCTCGAAATACGGATGGCTCCTTGTCTGGACTGCTGATTGCCGATGACCGTGATACTGAAAACGCAATGCTGTATATCGCAAAGCGTGGCGTCATCGCTAAGCAGGACGGTAAGTCGCTTCTTTTACTGGAAGATGGTGAAATTCAACAGACGAATGAAAAAGATGGTTCATCATCGATCATTCGTTTCCAATCCTATGTGATTGATATGGCATCCATGGGATCGCAGAAATCGGAAATTACCCGTCGTCCAAAATCGCGAACAACTTACGAGCTGATTAATTATGATCCTGATGATCCGATTTACAAACGTAGGCCGGACGATTTCATCATTGAGATCCACGAACGATTTTCAGAAATGCTCTGGCCTTTTGCCAATGTACTGGTGATGCTTGCATTTACGGGCCAGGCACGCTCCAGCCGCCAGGGTCACAGCAATGCCGTTGCCACGGCAACAACAATGTTGCTCACTATGCGCGGGGCCGCATTCGGGTTTCAAAATGCGGCGGCTGGCAATTTATGGTTTCTGGTAGCGCTATATGCCTTGCCGCTTTTTGCGATTTTGTTTGCGGTTTGGTTCCTTGCCCAGAACAAGCTAGTCGCCCTGCCAAAAGCTGCCCAGGCATGGGTAGATGGAATTAGCGAGCGGGTCGCCGAAAACAACAAGGTTCTGACGGAAAAATACCGCGCTTTTCAACGTAGAAAAATCAGGCAGACCTAAGCGTTTTCGTCGTCTGCCTGATTTGTCTTGATTAATAGACTTCGAAAAGTCCTGCTGCGCCCATGCCGCCACCAACGCACATGGTTACCACCACATATTTGGCGCCGCGGCGTCTGCCCTCAATCAGGGCGTGGCCCGTCATACGTGCGCCAGACATGCCATAGGGGTGACCAATCGAAATAGCCCCACCATTGACGTTGTATTTTTCAGGGTCAATGCCAAGTTTGTCACGGCAATAAAGTGCTTGAACCGCAAAGGCCTCATTCAATTCCCAAAGGCCGATATCATCGACTTTCAAGCCATTGGCTTTCAAAAGTTTAGGGACGGCAAAGACAGGGCCGATACCCATTTCATCTGGATCACATCCCGCAACAGCCATGCCCACATATCGGCCAAGTGGTTGTAATCCGCGCTTTTCCGCATCTTTTTCTTCCATCAGGACAGAAGCTGATGCGCCATCTGATAATTGAGAAGCATTACCAGCCGTAATGAACGCGCCTTCGGAAATCTGTTTTCCGCCTTTGAACACCGGAGCAAGGCTTTGTAAGCCTTCCAAGGTAGTGGAGGGGCGATTGCCCTCATCCTTGTCGAGCGTTATTTCAACATCAGAGATTTCCTTGGTCTCCTTGTCCATGACTTTCATAGTGCTTTTCAGGGGCACGATTTCATTATCAAGTTTACCGGCCGCTTGGGCTGCGGCGGTGCGCATTTGAGACTGGAAAGCATATTCATCCTGCACATCTCTTGAAATGCCATAACGGTCCGCAACGACCTCCGCTGTTTCGAGCATGCTCATATACAAAGCTGGCATGTTTTCCATCAACCAGGGATCAACGCTGCGATACAGGTTCATTTTGTCATTCTGGGTTAGGGAGATGGATTCCAAACCACCGCCAACGGTTACATTCATGCCGTCTGCCGTTATCTGCTTTGCTGCAGTGGCAATTGCCATCAATCCTGAGGCGCATTGACGGTCAAGGGACATGCCTGCAACGGAAGTTGGCAATCCGGCCCGCATGGCGCATTGACGGGCCATATTCATGTGGGTCGAACCCTGCTGGATGGCCGCGCCCATCACAACATCATCAATCTCGCCTTTATCAACGCCAGCCCGCTCAACGGCATGGGCAATCGCGTGGCCGCCCAATTCCTGAGCCTGGGTATCATTGAAGGCTCCGCGATAAGCTTTACCGATGGGAGTGCGTGCGGTGGATAGTATTACTGCTGAGCGCATGGTTTTCTTCCTCTATGCTTTTTTCGCGTTTTGGGCATTCATCAGAACCTTTGTCACATGCTCGGTTCCAGTTTGATAGACAGTTGCTTCGGACATATCCGAGATTGTGCCAAACTGTGCTGCAACACCGTCCGCATCCCGCTGATCTTCTGGAATATACGCGCCTTTGCTCTCACGGATTTCAAGTTTGGAATAAGTGCCGGCGCCCGCAAACATAACTGTGCGGGTAGGGGCATCCTTACTCACCAAATAGACCGCTGCAGGCGTTACAAACTTCGGGTCAAGCGCCGCAAGCATTTCTTCTGTCATGATGTCTTCTGTCATACGCGTAGCCGCTGTCGGTGAAATGCAGTTGATGCGTATATCGTTTTTCGCGCCTTCAATGCAAAGTGTGTTCATCAGTCCAACAACACCCATTTTTGCCGCGCCATAATTGGCCTGACCAAAGTTTCCATAAACACCAGAGGTGGATGTGGTCATTAAAATACGGCCATAGCCTTGCTCTTTCATCTGGTTCCAGACTGCCAGTGAACAATTGGCAGAGCCGTTTAGATGGACTGCAACGACATTGTTCCAGTCATCAATGCCCATTTTGCCAAAGCTCTTGTCGCGCAAAATGCCGGCATTGTTGATCAGAACATCAACGCGGCCCCATTTTGCGACAGCATCAGTTACCATTTTTTGGCAATCTTCGAAATTGGCAACATTGGCGCCATTGGCCATCGCTTCGCCGCCAGCAGCTTCAATCTCTTTCACCACTTCCTCTGCTGGTGAAAGCGATCCGCCACTGCCATCACGAGCGCCACCAAAATCGTTTACAACAACCTTTGCGCCGCGCTTGGCCAATTCTATCGCATGGCTTTTGCCAAGTCCGTTTCCTGCGCCAGTTACAATGGCAACCTGACCGTCAAATCTAATCGTCATATTCTTAAGTCCCAATTCTGTTTATGCAGTTTCATTGAGCAAGGTCATGCCCAGCCATTCAGCAATCAATGCGGGTTTGTCCACGCCTTCAATTTCAACGCTCACGTCGTATTTCGAAAGCAATTCGCCAGGTTTTCGCTCTACGCATTCAATGAGTTTGAAGTGCCCACGTACGCGTTTTCCGGAATTGACGGGCATCAGGAAACGGATTTTCTCAAACCCGTAATTGATACCCATGCGGGCTTCTTTGACCCGCGGCATGCAATCCATTGTGAAGCCGGAAAGCAGCGACAGGGTCAAAAATCCATGGGCAATCGTGCCGCCGAATGGCGTTTCCGCCTTGGCGCGTGCCTCATCAATATGGATGAACTGATGATCATGGGTTGCATCGGCAAAGGTGTTGATCATGTCTTGAGAAACCGTCACCCAATCGGATGTGCCGGAAATCTCTCCCGCACCATCAAGCAATTCTTTTGCAGTAATCGTATTCATGGGAATTCCTAAATCTGCGAAGCTTCATCAAACATGTTGGGCCCTGTCATTACATGAATGCCGCCATCAATCGGCAGAATGGCGCCTGTTACATAAGAACCGCCATGGCCGCAAAGATAAAGCGCTGCGGCGGCTATATCATCCGGTGTTCCAACGCGTCCGAGCGGCACGGACTTCGCAACAACTGCTTTTTGCTCATCAGTTGTAGTTGCATGAGCTGTCATTTTCGAAGGGAAGGGGCCCGGCGCAAAAGCATTGAAAGTGATATGTTGATGGGCAAGTTCCTTTGCCATGATACGGGTGATTTGATGCACAGCTGCTTTAGACGCAGCATAAGAATATGCGCCATCTCCGAGCGCTGCTGTTCCCATTACAGAACCAAGATTGACAACCCGGGCCGGAGATCCGCGTGAACCAGCGGCTTCAAGCAATGGCAACAGCTCTTTGGTAAGGTTGAAAAGGCCGGTTACATTCAAATCCAACACGCGACTCCAGGCGGCATAAGGAAAATCCTTGATCGGCGCACCCCAGGAAGTACCGGCATTGTTGAACAATATGTCCAGCTTTTTTGTGTGAGATGAGACTTCCTTGGCCAATGCTAACACACCTTCCTCCGTGGCTACATTGCCGCCAAATCCGATGACCGATCCTTTTGCACCAGAGGCTTTTAGAGCGGCGTTGATATCATCGGCGACTTTGGCGCAATCCTCACCTTTGCGGGATGCGATCAGCACTTTGCTGCCAGCTTCAGCCAATGCTGATGCGATCATCCGGCCAATGCCCGTTGCGCCACCTGTAACCAGTGCCGTTTTTCCTTCAAGCGAAAACAGTCTTTCGAAAATAGACAATAAAACCTCCATGATTATGACGGTGGAGTGCGCATAGAAAGCCCCGATCCCGTCAAATTTGAAAACTCTTTCAAGTGTCAATTGACAACATACTGAGTAGTATGTACCCATTTTAACTATGGCGTAAAGAGCCTAGCTAAGAAAAATGCGAATACTAGCAACCAAACAGTGAGAGCGAATTGTCCACAACCGCCAAAACAGCCTTGAAGAGGGAAAGAGAAGAAAATATTTCTTCCAGCCCAAACTTGTCTGGCTGTAAAACCGGTACAATCGTCAATCTTGCAATGGCGGAAATGCAGGATATCGATCCTGGAAAGGCGCTCATTCTGGAAGCAGCGGCAGAATGCTTCATGGAATCTGGTTTTAACATGACAAGCATCGACGATGTCGCAACACGGCTGTCGGCAACCAAGGGGCGGATCTACCACTATTATCGCTCAAAGGCGGATTTGTTCTTTGATGTTCATCGTACAGGCATGCGCATCAATCTGGGAACAATTGAGCCAATAGCGAATGCTGGCGGCCCGGCTTTGGAGCGATTTGAAGCCATGTGCCGTAGCCACCTGTTCAATATGCTTCATTCAATCAGCTTTCAGCGAGTTGTAATGCAAGGTGTAGAAATGCATCTTGCCGGACGAACCACAAAGCAGGAACGCAATAAGCTGGAACTATTGATGGAAGAGCGCGAGCAATATGAGCATTTGTTCCAATCTGTTCTGTTGGATGGTCGCAAAGCTGGTGCCTTTCAGTTCGAAAATCCTTCTTTTACCTCAAAGGCCGTCTTGGCAGTGCTGAACAATCCAGTAATCTGGTATCAACGGCGCGACAGTGAAAGTGATGCGGAACGACAGTCTATCATTGATGAATTTACCCAATTTGCGCTGAATTGCGTCAAAGCCAAATAACACATCGCTACTACCTAGCGAGAACAACTGAATATTGTATCGTTCGAACATGACGATTGAATGGGAGTGAAAAATGTCAGCCAATACCAATACCTCGATGAATCTCGGCATGACCGATAAATTACGACCGATCCATGAAAAGGTCGCCAAGATGGTCAAGGAAGAGATCATTCCTCTGGATGAGGAATATCTGGCTGAAGTCGACAAAGGTAGCAGATGGGAGTTTACGGCCCGTCAAACAGAAATTCTTGAAGGTTTGAAAGCAAAGGCTAAGTCCAATGGATTGTGGAATTTCTGGCTGACAGATTCTGAAAAGGGTTATGGCCTGAGCACGGTTGAATATGCCTATCTCGCCGAGGAAATGGGTAAATCCCACATTGCGGCGGAAGTTTTCAATTGTAATGCGCCTGACACCGGCAATATGGAAGTGCTTGAGCGCTATGGAAATGCTGAGCACAAGAAGAAGTGGCTAACGCCCTTGCTCAACGGTGAAATCCGTTCGGCTTATTTGATGACCGAGCCGGATATTGCATCTTCCGATGCTACCAATATTGCGATGTCCTGCGTTCGCGACGGGGACGAATATGTTCTCAATGGCGAGAAATGGTGGTCTTCCGGCGCCGGTGATCCGCGAACTGCAGTTTATATCGTCATGGTAGCCTCGCCTGATGAGAGTCGACCCAAGCACCAACAGCATTCCATGATATTGATGGATGCCAAAACACCAGGTGTGGAAATTTTGCGGGCGATGGAAGTTTACGGCATGGATGATGCGCCCCACGGCCATATGCATATCCGGTTTACCAATGTACGCGTGCCTGCCGAGAACTTGCTACTCGGTGAGGGGCGTGGGTTTGAAATTTCCCAAGGCCGTCTCGGCCCTGGCCGTATTCACCATTGCATGCGTGCGATTGGACAGGCTGAAAAGGCTCTGGAGCAAATGTGCCAACGCTCTTTACGGCGTGAAGCATTTGGTAAACCAATTGCGCATCTGGGTGCAAACTACGACATCATTGCCAATTGCCGTATGGAGATTGAACAGGCTCGCCTGTTGTGCCTGAAAGCGGCCTGGATGATGGATCAGGGCGATGCGCGCGCAGCGGCGCCATGGATCTCACAAATCAAGGTTGTTGCGCCACTAATGGCTCTCAAGGTGATTGACGAAGCGGTACAGATGCATGGAGCCGAGGGTATTTCACAAGATACATCACTCGCAAATGCCTGGAAGCATGTAAGAACCTTGCGTCTTGCAGACGGACCGGATGCGGTGCATCGCCGTCAGGTGGCCCGCAGTGAATTGCGCAAATACACCCAGCAGAAAATCTGAGGCCCAATTGATGAAAGCAATCATTTGCAAAGAATATGGACCCATTGAAAATCTTGTCTATGGCGAGATGGATGACCCGAAGCCCGGGTCTCGTAATGTTATCCTCAAAGCCGAGGCTATTGGGGTGAATTTTCCTGACGGATTGCTGGTCCAGGGGTTGTATCAAGCGAAGCCTCCTACACCCTTTGTGCCTGGCATGGAGCTTGTCGGAACCATCATCGAAATGGGCGACAAGGTTGAAGGTTTCAAAATTGGCGACCGTGTCGGTGCCATGGCAATGATTGGAGCCTTTGCCGAAAAGGTTAGCGTACCTGCGGCGAATCTGATGGGACTGCCTCCAACAGCAGACAGCGCGGAAGTAACAGCCCTGATCTGCGGATATGGCACATCGCACCACGCCTTGAAGCAACGTGGCCAATTGAAAGCAGGAGAAACTCTCGTGGTTACTGGAGCTGCCGGATTGACCGGACTGGCTGCCGTTCAGATCGGCAAGGCCATGGGAGCTAAAGTGATTGCAGTCGCTTCTTCTGAAGAGAAGCGCAAGGTCTGCCTCGACAATGGAGCTGACATCGCCCTTAGCTATGACAATCTTAAAGACGAAATCAAGAATGCAACTGATGGCAAAGGCGCTGACGTTGTTTTTGATGTTGTCGGTGGTTCCGTATTTGAAGCGTGTTCAAGGGCTATGGCCTGGAATGGCAGATTGCTCGTCATCGGCTTTGCATCGGGTGAAATTCCGCAATTTCCAGTCAATCTTGCCTTGGTCAAAGGCTATGCGGTCATTGGCGTTTTTTGGGGAAGCTTTACTGCCAAGGAACCCGAGGTTTTCGCTGGCAATATGAAAGAGATGATGGACTGGTACATGAACGGCGATATCAAGCCATTGGTTGAAGCGGTATACCCGCTTGAAAAAGCAGCTGATGCGCTAAAATTTATTCATGACCGCAAGGCTGTCGGCAAAGTCGTTCTAAAACCATAAACAATTCAATACGCTATATCCGGGAGAATACCGTGACAATTCCAACTAAAATGCGAGCACTGATCTTAAAAGGCGATGGCTATTCAGGAACTGCCGAAGGACCGGCAATCCCTTCGCTTGAGCCATGGTTGGACTTGAAAACTGTCGATGTGCCAAAGCCCGATATAGGTCAGGTTCTGATCAAAGTGATCCAATCAGGGGTTAATCCATCTGATTTGCACTTCATCAAGGGCGAATACGGCATTCCGCGGGTGAAAGGAACTCCAGCTGGCTTTGAAGGCTGCGGAACGGTTGTTGCAGCAGGCAAAGGCGGTGAAGGCCTTGTCGGTCAACGCGTTGGATTTATTGCTACCGGCTCAGGTGCTTGGGCGGAATACGCGATTTCTGACATCAAAAGCTGTTTCCCGGTTCATCCATCGGTTTCTGATGATGATGCAGCAGCGCTTTACGTGAATCCGCTTACAGCAATTGCAATGGTGGAAGAGGTTAAGGCAACGGGCACAAAATGCTTTATCCTTTCGGCTGCAGCAAGCCAGCTTTGCAAATTGATGATCGGCCTTGCAAAGCAGGAAGGCCTGCATGTAATAGCATTGGTCCGTCACGATGAGCAGATGTCTCATCTGACTGACCTTGGCGCGACGCATGTTTTGAATGTGACATCTGATGGCTTCATGCCTGATATGCTTAACCTGATGCGCGAAGAAAAACCTGGCGTGTTTCTGGATGCAGTAGCTGATCAGACCTGCTCGGATATTTTTGCAGGAATGCCGAATAAGGCTGAATGGGTAATTTACGGGAAACTATCGACCCAAAATCCAACTTTGACACAGCCTGGCCAATTCATCTTCATGTCGAAGAAGATTCGCGGGTTCTGGCTGACCAAATGGTTGCGTGATCAGGACAAAGATACAGCCATGGCTGCTGGCATGAAAGTGCAGCAGCTATTCGGTTCCGGCGCTTGGAAAACAGAGGTTGCTGCCAAAGTGAAACTGGCTGACGCCCATGGGCAATTGCCCAAACTGACCGCAAAGGCCAATGAGGGTAAAATCATGATCCTTGGAGAATAGCCCGACCGATGAACAACGCAGAACTACTGGAGAAATATCCAGCAATTTAAGATCTGCGGCATTTGGCAAAAAAGCGAATGCCGCATTTTGCTTGGGAATATTTGGACAGTGGAACAGGCTCCGAAACCGCCTTGTCAGTCAATCGCTCGGCTCTAGAAGCAGTGAAAATCCTTCCACTCGTTTTGAAACCGGTGGAGGCGCCAGATACCAGCACCACCATATTGGGCCACAGATATGATCTGCCCATTGGTATTGCGCCTGTCGGCATGACTGGCTTGATGTGGCCCGGTGCAGAAAAAAATGTTCGCACGGGCCGCAAAGTCAACCAATATTCCCTATTGCCTCAGTACTGTAGGCTGCGAGATAATCGAAGATATCGGAGCGATTGCCGACGAAAATGCGTGGTTTCAACTCTATACTTTCGCCGACTGGAAGATGAACACTGACCTGTTGAAACGGGCAAAGGCTGCCGGAGATTGTTGCGGCAGTGAAGGGCAAGACCGAGATCATATTTGATAGCGGCGTTCGCTCTGGCCTTGATATCATTCGGGCAATTGCACTAGGCGCTGATTTTGTAATGGCCGGAAGGCCGTTTTTATATGGTGCCGCGGCACTGGGTAAGGCAGGAGCCAAACACGCAATAGAAATCTTCCGCGCTGATCTTGTTGCAAAAACGCTTCAAATAGGAGCCAAAAACATCGCTGACATCAGGCGAACTAAGTTTAATCGGGGACTATCGTAAACCGAACATTAACCTCGTTTCTTCGCTCCGTTTTAACCCTAACAGACTATTATTGCTGAAGAACAGGTCTCAGATTTGGAAAAAGCAAAATGCCCCAAGTCTGGCACGATCCTGCCTTAGATCAGCCGCAAAGTCGCGAGATATCCGGTCTAAGCCAATAAGGATATGAATAATGCTTCGCTATCTTGTTAAATCGTCGATCTTCGTATCAAATGTGTTTTCAGCATTTATGCCGGAACCATCGACTGACCTCTACTCAAACTAATTTAGCGCAAGCATGATGTGCTCAGCACGGAACGGACAAACCTATTCGTTCATTTGGCCTTTTTTGGGCGCTTTTTCCACTACCATTTTTTTCGATTTCTTGATCATTACCTCACGTTGAGGGAATGGTATTTCAATATCATTTTCTTTGAACGCATCCCATAGCGTAATGAGGATTTTACCCCTGATATTGGTCAATCCATTTTGTGGATCCTTGATCCAGAATCTCAAAACAAAATTGATCGACGAATCTCCGAACTCGGTCATCCAGCAGACAGGCGCCTTGCGTTTGCTGATCCGGTCAATGTCCTTGATTGCGTCAAGACATATGGCGGTAACCTCATGCGGATCGCTGTCGTAGGAAACTCCGAACGGCACATCTATGCGCACCAGATCATCAGAGAATGACCAGTTGACCACTTGCTGCGTGATCAAATCCTCATTCGGAATGAGATATTCTTTACCGTCGCGCGTAACAACGGAAACAAACCGCGCACGCAATTCTCGTATCCAGCCAAAAGTCTCACCGAGTGAAATCGTGTCCCCAGGCTTGATGGACTTATCAAGCAAGATAATGATGCCAGAGATGAAGTTGGAAACAACCTTCTGTAGACCAAAACCGATACCAACACCGACAGCACCGGAAAACACTGTAAGCGCGGTTAGATCAAGTCCAATACTAGAAAGCGCTACCGCAATGGCAATTATCATCAAACTGATCTTGATGAACTTGCCTAACAGGACCCGAAGAGACGGTGTTAGGTCTTCGATCAGTTGAATGCGTGTGTCTGCAAAGTTCCCGGCGAACGAGGCCAACCAGACCAAACTGACCAGCAAGAACACACCTTTCAACACGGACAAGGCAGAAAGGCGGAAGTCACCCACATTGAAGGCAAGACTATCAAGGCCGTCTACTACATTACCCAGAACTCCTGTTATGCTGAGTGCGGCAATTGTCCAGCCAACAATGGTGATGGTCCGAGCAAGAAAGCGGCTTCTAATTATTCGCGATAATACCGCAATAATAAGCCAAGCGGCAGCAAGGCTGATTGATACGTCAATGATCCAGGCCCGCGATGGCCAGGTATTACTTCTGATGACGGTTACAGCGATGCCCGCCAATGGCAGATAAATCAACCATTCCAGACGTCGCAGAAATGCTGCCAGCATTCTTATGAGATCGGCATTGCCCTTGATGGAACGAACCCAATTTTCCAGATGAGGCTCAAGAATATCTGCTGATTTCTTTGCAATTAAAAAGGCAATAAGGATGATACCGAGCTGGTAAATCGTCCATGGGGTATACAGATAAAACCACAGGGCGTTCAGCTTCTGCTCTATCATTAAAAGGGTAGTATTCATTTCACATTTTCATCCTCAAACTTAAAATGAAGTGTTTGAGGATAAAGTCAAATACATTGACTCATTTGCTTAGGGCAACAGCAATTTGGGCCGCGAGTCTGGCATTGTTCCTGATCAGGGCAATGTTGGTTTCAAGCGAACGTCCATTTGTAATTTCAAACATCTTGGAAAGCAGATAGGGCGTCACGGCCTTGCCTGAAATGGTGTTGGCTGCAGCCTCATCAACTGCCTTTTTGATGAATCCTGCCATTTCAGCAGTTGGAATTTCGCTTTCGGGAGGCACTGGATTGGCGACAAGAATAGCGCCGTCTTGAACAATTGCACGTCTGGTTTGCCAGAATGAAGCGATGTCTTTCGCGGTATCCATCCGCAAGGGAACTTTGATACCGCTTTGGCGGGACCAGAAGGCTGGTAGTTCGTCACATTGATAGCCAACGACAGGAACGCCTTCTGTTTCAAGTACTTCCAAGGTTTTCTCAATGTCGAGTATTGCCTTTGCACCAGCGCAAACCGTGATGACATTGGTTCGGCCAAGCTCGTTCAAATCCGCTGAAATATCGAATGTCGATTCAGCACCCTTGTGAACGCCGCCAATTCCTCCCGTCGCAAATACTTCAATACCTGACAACTCAGCAGCCATCATGGTCGCTGCCACAGTGGTTGACCCTACACATTTTTGCGAAAGGGCAAAGGCCAAATCCGCCCGCGATAATTTCATTACATTCTTGGTTTTAGCCAGCCATTCGAGTTGATCAACGCTCAACCCGACATGAATAAATCCGTTAAATACAGCGATTGTCGCCGGGATTGCGTCTTCCGCCCTCACATCAGTTTCCACCAAAAGCGCTGTTTCCATGTTTTGAGGCCAAGGCATGCCATGGGTCACGATGGTCGATTCCAGCGCCACAACCGGTTTTCCCGTTGCCAAGGCTTCAGCGACCTCATTGGATAGTTTGATAAATTTATTCATGATGCGCTTTCAAAATATCATGTGTCAGTAGGGCGCTAAAAGGCCCTGAATGTGAGAGAGAAAATGCGGCGGCGGCTAAACCCAATTTGACAGCTTCAGAAAATTCCAGGCCTGTGCCAAGCCCGGCGAGCACAGCACCTGCAAGAGCGTCGCCAGCACCATTTACATCGGCCAGGCTTACCGGTCGTGATACCTGGCTTTGCCCAATTTTTTCATTATGCCAATAGATCAGATCATTTCCGCCGTTCGAGAGCGTTCCGGATTTAACGCCTTGCGCAATAAACCAATCAGCCAATACCAATGCGTCTGCGTCCGCCAAATCACTCAATGCTCTGGCTTCTCCAAGATTGGTAAAAAGGATATCGAGTTGGGAAAGGACTGGTTTCAACCGTTTCGCCTTTGCTGGAGAGATTGTAGCTGCTGCAATGAAAATTGCTTTGGAAACCGCTTTCAAAAGCTGTTCTTCGCGTAGATTGCTGGTGAGGAACAGTCCATCACACTGAGGCAAGTTCTTATTCAACCATTCATCGTCAATCGTGTCATAGATACCCAGATCCGAGGCTCCTATAACAATTTCACCGGATGGTTCAAAAATCGCGGAATAAATACCTGTAGGAAACTGAACATCAGACACCAATCGAGGCTCGATCCTTCTATCCTTGCAAACCGATACCAAATGCTCGCCGTATAAATCACCGCCCACGGGACTCACTAAACTCGTATCAAGGCCAAGCGCTGCGGCAATACTCGCCGAATTGAGCGCTGCGCCACCCGGCGACATTTCAATTTTAGCAGGGTTGGATACGCCCATTAGGGAAGGTTTTTCCAAGCGCATGATCTGGTCCATATGCGCGCCACACAAAAACACAAAATTGTTTGGGCAAGCCTTTAGCTCAGACATCACGAAGCATGATCACTTGGGTAATGTCTCCGGTCTTCGCGGCAGGTGCGGCAATTGGCCGAATGATCAGGCAATCGGCTTTGGAAAGGGTGGCGAGCATGGAACTGTCCTGACGCTCAAAGGGTCTAACGACCAATTCGCCATCAACGCCGCGTTTGGCTGTGCCACGCAAATAGTCTTCGCGCTCGTCATTAGCTGCAAGATCAACGCCCAAAACCGCATTAATCGGCTGTACTGTGTTTGCGCTGTAGCCGCCAAGCATCCGGATAAGCGGCTTTAGATAAATATGGCTGGAAACAAGACTGGAAACAGGATTTCCAGCAAGTCCAAGAAAACGCCGCTCTTTACCGTCAATTAATGCACGCCCGAACAGGACCGGTTTGCCCGGTCTCATCGCAATCTTGACGAATGAAAATGTAAACCCGAAATGCTCCATTGCTGGCTTTACCAGATCATGATCACCGACGGATGCGCCGCCGGATGTGACAATCAAATCAGCGCCATTATCTAATGCTGTCCCGATGCGCGATATGAGTTCAACCAATGTGTCGCGGGCAATTCCTAGATTTATCACATCGCCGCCGGCATCTCTCGAGATGGCAGCAATGCCAAACGTATTAGACGCTATAATCTGTCCGCTTTTGGTCGTCTCACCGGGCAGAACCAATTCATCACCGGTGGCAAGAACAGCTACTTTGGGCTTTGCATAAACCGTGACTTTTGGATGATCCATGGATGCGCAGAGTGACAGGCTTTGAGGGTCCATCAATGATCCGGCAGTCAAGAGGCATTGCCCTTCCAGAAAATCCAGCCCCGCAGAGCGCACGAATTTGCCCATGGGGGCCAATTCATTGATGGTTATATTGTTACCTTCGGCAGTAACATTTTCCTGAATAATGATAGTGTCAGCGCCTTCAGGCACAGGAGCGCCCGTAAAAATTCGCACGCATTCACTGTTGCTGATCTTGCCATCAAAAGGATGCCCGGCCGCTGCCTCACCAATCATGTTGAGCGTGGTTCCAGGTTCCTGCAAATCTTCAAACCGGACAGCGTAGCCATCCATAGCCGAAGCAGGGAACGGTGGCTGAGTGCGTTTGGAATGAAGATCATTCGCCAATATTCGACCCGCGGCATCTTCCAGCGGAACCGTTTCGGTTTCGGCTGGTTTTGCGCCATCAAGCACCAGTTTCAAGGCGAGGGGAGCGGGAATGAGTCCCCTGTGCAGAATGTTGTCCAAATCTGCCATTTCTAGCTGCCTTTTCGAGACAGATCACCGGCATCATCGTGTAACCAGTGACCGGATTTTCCACCCATTTTCTCGACAACTTTAATGCCTGAGATCTCCATTCCGCGATCAACAGCCTTGGCCATGTCATAGATCGTGAGCAACGCAACGGAGCAGGCCGTCAGAGCTTCCATTTCAACGCCGGTTTTTCCAGTCAGTTTTGCAAAGGTTGTGACTTTCAGACCGGGCAATTGATCATCCGCATCAATGTCAACGCTGACTTTGCTCAGCGCGAGTGGGTGGCACAGCGGAATTAGATCAGATGTTTTTTTGGCCGCCAGAATGCCGGCAATCCGCGCAGCGCCCAATACGTCGCCCTTTTTCGCGTTCCCTTCCAGAATCATCTGGAGCGTTTCCTTGTGCATCTTGATATGACCACAAGCGGTCGCGCTTCGAACAGTACTGTCCTTTTCACCAACATCGACCATATTGGCCGTTCCGGTCTCATCAATATGGGAGAGTTTGTCTGACATCTCAGGTTTGCGCCATCACTTTGGTCTTCGTCAAAAGCGCTTTGGTTGCAGCTTCAACATCTGCCTGGCGCATCAGGCTTTCACCAATCAGGAACGTCTCAATTCCGGATTTTGCCATTCGCGCGAGATCATCATTCGTGAACAAGCCACTTTCACCAACCAGAATTTTGTCATCCGGAACCATTTTGGACAGGCGTTCGCTGGTTCCAAGATCAGTCTCAAAAGTCTTGAGATTACGGTTGTTGATGCCGAGCAATTCTGACTTCAAGCATTTCAATGCCCGCTCCAACTCAACCTCATCATGGACTTCAATCAGAACATCCATGCCAAGCTCAAAGGCCTTTTCTTCAAGGTCAATGGCTTCCTCATCGCTCAAGGCTGCCATGATAATCAAAATGCAATCCGCACCCCAGGCCCGGGCCTCATAACACTGATAAGGCTCGAACATGAAATCCTTACGCAGAGCGGGGATTAAAACCGCATCCCGCGCTGCTATCAAAAAATCCGGTGCTCCTTGAAAGGAAGGCGTATCAGTCAGCACAGACAAGCAGGCTGCTCCACCGTTTTCATAAGATTTTGCCAGGGCTGGCGGATTGAAGTCAGCTCTGATCAATCCCTTGGACGGACTTGCTTTTTTGATCTCGGCAATCAACGCGTATTCATTCGAATCCAGCTTCGCCCTAAGCGACTTGATGAAACCGCGTGGCGTTGATTGATCCGCCACTTGCGCTTGCAAATCCGCAATCGTGAACTTTGCTTTGGCTGCAGCAATCTCTTCGCGCTTGTAGGTTTCAATTTTCTTGAGGATATCTGCCATGTTCAAGCCCGCCCGCGATTGCTGGATAAAACCAACTGATCAAGGGCGCCTTTGGCTTTGCCTTCTTCAATTGCTTTGGATGCGATGGCGACGCCCTCAAGAAAGTTCTCTGCCCTATCAGCTATCATCAAAGCCGAAGCGGCATTCATCAACACCATGTCACGATAAGCTGATGGCTGGCCGTCCAGCAAAGCCCTGAGAGCCTCTGCATTATAGGCCGCGTCACCACCGGCAATAGCGCTTTCAGACTGCACATCAAATCCGAAATCGCTCGGGGCTACTTCCTTTGGCAATACCTTGCCATCATCAAGAACCGCCATGTGGGTTGTTCCGGTAATGGTCATTTCATCAAAGCCATCGCCATGGACAACCCAGACTTTTTCAGATCCCAATTCGCGCAAGACTTTGGCAACGGTAATGGACCATTTGGGAGAAAAAACGCCTAGCAATTGGCGCTTCACCCCGGCAGGGTTACACATAGGGCCAAGCAGATTGAAAATAGTGCGGGTGCCTAGTTCAGCCCGGGCAGGCCCGACAAAGCGCATGGCAGAGTGATGCGCTGGAGCAAACATGAAGCCGACATTAGCATCTTCAATACAATCACTAATTTGACTTGGCGAAAGCTCCAGATTGACACCCAGAGCCATTAATACATCTGCAGCACCTGATTTGGAAGACAGTGCACGATTGCCGTGTTTGGCTACTTTGACACCGCAACCAGCCACAACAATTGCAGTTGCTGTCGACACGTTGAGAGAGCCTTTTGCATCGCCGCCAGTTCCCACAATATCAATTGCATCATCCGGCGCATCAACAGACAGCATTTTACTGCGCATGGTCTTGATCGCTCCGACAAATTCATCATCACTCTCACCACGAACCCGCAGTGCCATCAAAAAAGCGCCGATTTGTGCCGGCGTCGCGTCACCGGACATCAAAATTGCAAATGCCTCTTCGGTCTCGTCAACGCTTAGAGCGTTTCCGTCGGCAACTTTGGCAATATGTTCTTTTAGATCAGCCAAACTCTATTCCTACTTTGACAAATAACAGACAACCAACTTACAGCATTTCGCTGATTAGCTGCCATAGCCTCCTGTGGCGAAAGCATTACTGATAGCTTGTTGGTTAATCTCGACTTCCTGATCTTGTTGCAGACGGGTTACCATTTGATTGACGAGATCATCACTTAAAAGGTTTTGCAACTGCTCTTTGTCGGTTGCCGTTACCGGCTCAACTGTTCCAGTTTCAATGCGCTCGACTTTGACGACAACCCGCTGGTCTTCCCGTGTCCCGATTTCCGCAAGCGCCGACCCTTGAGGGATATTGAAGGCGGCAACTATGGCTGTTTGCGGCAGGCCTATTGCTTCGCCATCGCGTTTGATAGCGGCGGTCTGTTGGGCGAGGCGAACAGGGGCACCCTCAGCGCTCGGTAGTAGCTCACCGATAACAGTATTAAAGTCCTCACCACTAGAAACGCGCTCGCGGATTTTTTCAGTAAGCGCAACCACTGCTGCCGTTTTTTCTTCTGCTAGCCAATCGCTTTTTACTTGATCTTTAACTTCGTCGAAAGACTTTTGGCGCTCATTGATAATATCATCCACTTCAAACCAGACGAAACCATCTGTACCAATTGAAATTGGATCAGCTTCAACACCTTCATCAATGTCAAAAGCTGCAGCTAACAGGTCGCGTGACTGGGGAATGTCATTGATAATGTTTCCGTCCATATCCCGTGCGGTACGATCAATGGCATCCACAACCCGTACTTTCAGCCCGACATTTGATGCGGCTGTTGCGAGCGGTTCTCCGGCAGCGCGCTCATCTTCCAGTTTGTCATGGGTTTCAAAAATCTCATTGGCGGCATGCGTAAGGGCGATCGCCTTGCGAATTTCACCTTCAACTTCACTCAGCGGTTTTGTTGAGCCTTGCTCGATGGAAACCACACGCAGGATCACCTTGCCAAACAATCCGTCGATTAATTCGCTTGTCTCATTAGCAGACAGACCAAAGGCCGCTTCAGCTACTTTCGGGTCTGGAATATCCGACTTTGCCAAAACACCCAAAGCAACATCATTGACGGTTTTGCCTTCGCTTTCCAGAACCTGCTCAAATGTGCTGCCTGTTTTCAAGGCCTCCAATGCAGCTTCAGCTTTTGCCGCATCGGTAAAGACCAATTGCTGAATGTCGCGTTTTTCTGGAGAAGAGAAATTAGCCTTTCGAGATTCATAATCAGTTTCGATTTCTTCCTGGCTTACAGAGGATTCATCAGCGATATCGGCGGCTTCAAGTTTCACTATGCTGAGCTTGCGAAATTCCGGAGCGCCATATTTATCGAGATTCGCTTCGTAATAGGTTTTTACCTGTTCATCCGTTGCATCTGTAATTGCTGCAATATCTTCATTCGAAATCGTAACGAACTGAAATGTTCGTTCCTCTGACTGGTATTTGGCCAACAGGTCCCAATAGGTGTCGGGTAGATCAGCTTTTCCAACTGTTCCTTCGATAAGCTGATTACGAACAGCAACAGCTTCACGGGTTTGCACATATTGCTCTTCGCTCATACCTACGCTGCGCAAGACCTGCTGCAATTGGCCTCTTGAAAATTGCCCCGTTGCATCGCGGAAAGAATCATCATCGCCAATCAGTGTTGCCAGCTTGTCCTTGGATATGCCTAGTCCCATATCTCTGGAGCTTTCATCCAGAAGGGCCCCGCTGACCAACTGAGCGATCACATTGCCACTTACGCCAAATGCATCGGCTTGTTCGCGGCTTATTCGAGTTCCAAACTGCCGCTGAAGCTGATTTACTTGACGGTCATAGGCAAGACGGTATTCAACCAGACCAACCTTTGTGTCGCCAACGGCTACCACGTAGTTACCTACGCCTTGAAGCATGGAGCCGGAAACACCCCAGACAGCAAAGCTGGCAACCAATAACAATAGCAAGATTTTTGCGGTCCAGCCTTTGGTTGCATTGCGAAGCATTGTTAGCATCAGTATTTCCCTGCTCTGGCGGTATTGCGCCTAATGATTGATTAAATTTTCACTCTCTATAAAGGCTCTATTCCGTGTTCTCAACTGCGCAACCTCGATAAAAGCTAAACAGGAAATAACTTTTTTGCCAACAAGCGCGGCAAAAAGCATAATCTATTGTTCTACTGACTTTGCCCCTCAGCACCTCTATGGTATCTCGATAATGAATTTGACCGCTCCAAGCATGAGAACCCAGGTGAAATGCGGTATTTTTGAATAAAGGATTTACAATGACTTCAGACATCAAACCGCTGGTTGCCGGTAATTGGAAAATGAACGGCTTGAGCGGTGATCTTGTCCAGATCTCCGAAATGGGGAATGGATTTTCCAGTGATCTTCAGGCTAAAATCGACATGCTGGTTTGTGTTCCTGCAACACTACTGCACCGGGCGGTGGAAATTGGTAGCACCGCTCAGGTTAAGTTTGGCGCACAGGATTGCCATGCCAATCAGTCAGGAGCCCATACCGGTGATATCTCTGCTGTCATGATCGCTGATGCGGGCGGCACTACTGTTATCACTGGGCATTCGGAGCGCCGGACAGACCATGGCGAAACAAATGAAATGGTTCACGCGAAATCCATATCTGCGCTGGCAAAGGGACTACAAACCATTATTTGCATTGGTGAGACGGAAGCTGAGCGAAAGTCTGGCGCAACACTGGATGTGTTAAAGAAGCAATTGGCCGGTTCTATTCCTGATGATTGGCACGAATCTGAAGTAGTCGTCGCCTATGAACCCGTTTGGGCTATCGGCACAGGTTTGACTCCAACTGTCAGCGATATTGAAGAAGCACATGCTTTTATGCGAGGCGAACTTGTCAAACGCTTTGGTGAGGCAGGCAAAAAAGTTCGATTGCTTTATGGCGGTTCGGTAAAGCCGGGAAATGCTGTTGAATTGATGGGGATTGCGAATGTAGATGGCGCTCTTGTTGGGGGAGCAAGCCTGAAAGCGGTTGATTTCCTTGGTATTGCCAATGCTTATCTCGAAATTGTCTAAATCTATCGGCTAATTTGGTTTTGTAATTCACCTTGAAAACGCTGAGGCAAAACACCAATTCAAATCTGTGTGTGAGGAAACGATCACATTTGCAGTTTTACGGCAGTTAAAATGATGGTTCAAAGGCCATTTGATCTTTATTTTACCGATTGCCTCCTGTAGAAGAACGAAAAATTCGACGAGGCGCAGAATGTTGCGTCGGCCAATTGGCCAGGAAAGTAGATACTCATATGGAAACCGTATTGATCGTAATCCACCTTATGGTGGTTATAGCTCTGGTAATTGTTGTCTTGCTTCAGCGTTCTGAAGGTGGCGCTCTGGGAATGGGCGGCGGCGGAGGCGGAGGCGGCGGGTTTATGTCTGCCAGAGGCGCAGCAAATGCCTTGACCCGCACAACATCCATCTTGGCAGCAGCGTTCTTTGCTACCTCTATCGGTCTTGGCATTTATGCCAAAGTTCGCGAAAATCCCGCTGATATTTTGAACCGGGTTCCAACCCAGATACAAGATGGCGGAACAATTCTCGATCAAATCACGCCGCAAAGCGAACTTCCAGCAACGGATGGTGAGCCTTCGGTCCCGTCAGATCAGTAATCTGAACCCGTAATTCAAACGCCCGGATATCTCCCCGGGCGTTTTTTGTTGTGCATAAATGCCAATATCTTGATTAAGGCTTGGCGAATCCGAAATTTGTAATTAGGGCTTAATTCCCATGGCGCGATATGTATTTATAACAGGCGGCGTGGTTTCCTCTCTAGGAAAAGGCATCGCATCAGCGGCTCTTGGAGCCCTGCTTCAGGCACGTGGATACCGCGTGCGTTTGAAAAAACTCGATCCTTATCTAAATGTGGATCCCGGAACGATGTCTCCGTATCAACACGGAGAATGTTTTGTAACCGATGACGGTGCAGAGACCGATCTTGATTTGGGCCATTACGAGCGCTTTACCGGACGTCCAGCCAATGCCAAGGACAACATCACAACCGGTCGGATTTACCAGACAATCATCGAAAAAGAACGTCGCGGAGACTATCTTGGTGCAACCGTTCAGGTGATTCCTCATGTGACCAATGCGATTAAGGAATTCGTTCTTGATGGCAATGAAGAATATGATTTCGTTTTGTGCGAGATTGGCGGAACTGTTGGTGATATCGAAGCACTTCCGTTTTTTGAAGCCATCCGCCAATTGGGTAATGACTTGCCCAGAAACAATGCGGTCTATGTTCACCTGACGCTAATGCCATGGATTGCGGCGGCGGGTGAGTTGAAAACCAAGCCGACACAGCACTCGGTCAAGGAACTGCGTTCCATTGGTATTGCGCCGGATATTCTGCTGGTTCGCGCCGATCGTGAAATTCCGGTAGAAGAGCGTCGCAAACTATCCCTGTTTTGCAATGTTCGTCCGTCAGCAGTTATCCAGGCGCTTGATGTCAAGAACATCTATGACATTCCAAAAACCTATCATGAAGAAGGCCTTGATGAAGAAGTTCTGGCGGCCTTTGGAATTGATCCGGCGCCAAAACCGCAAATGGATATTTGGGAAGATGTGAGCCAGCGGGTTCATAACCCTGAGGGCGAAGTCACCATCGCCATTGTCGGTAAATATACTGGATTGCTGGATGCCTATAAATCTCTGATGGAAGCACTGCATCATGGCGGCATGGCAAACCGGGTGAAAGTCAATTTCAAATGGATTGAATCAGAAGTCTTTGAAAAGGATGATCCGAGCTCATATTTAGAAAATGTTCACGGGATTTTAGTTCCAGGCGGATTCGGCGAGCGTGGTTCTGAAGGCAAGATTGCTGCTGTCAAATATGCCCGTGAAAAGAAAGTACCTTATTTCGGTATTTGTTTCGGCATGCAAATGGCCTGTATTGAAGCGGCAAGAAATCTTGCTGGCATTGAAGACGCAACTTCGTCAGAGTTTGGTGAAAAAGGTGAACATGTCGTCGGCTTAATGACCGAATGGTTGAAAGGCAACCAACTGGTCAAGCGTGAACAGGCGGGTGATCTTGGCGGAACAATGCGCTTGGGCGCGTATCCGCATCCATTGGTTGCGGGTTCTCACATAGCAGAAATCTATGGAAAAACAGAGGTTTCTGAACGCCACCGCCATCGTTATGAAGTGAATATAGATTACAAGGAACGCCTTGAAGCCGCTGGCCTTACGTTCTCGGGCATGTCGCCAGACGGACTATTGCCCGAAACAATTGAGTATCAGGATCACCCCTGGTTCATCGGCGTTCAATATCATCCGGAGCTGAAATCACGTCCGTTTGAGCCGCATCCATTGTTCGCCAGCTTCATCGCAGCAGCAGTCGAGCAGGGCCGGTTGGTTTAACTTTCCGTCAGTTACGTTTCGAATTCTATCTTTGCAATGCCGCATTTCTTCGTTAGCATTGCTACGGGGACAGCGCATGATTGAGTCTATAACGTAAAGAATTCGCAATGAACCCACGCTTGTCTTCGCTTTTCCTGTTTTTGTTGATCTTTGCTTTGCAAGCCAGCTTTGCACGCGCTGATGTGCTTGGTCCTAATTTGACCTTCAACATCAATACGGGAAAAGTATACAGCCAGAAAAATCCGTTTGATCAATGGTATCCGGCCTCCATCACAAAAATGATGACCGCTTATACAGTCTTTCGTGAAATCAAACGCGGTCATATCGCCATGAATTCCCCCGTCAGGGTATCCCCAATATCGTTGGCCAAACCGCCGAGCAAAATGGGATTTCCGGTTGGTACGATTTTGACGATAGAAGCAGGTTTGAAGATCATCCTCGTCAAATCGGCAAATGATATTGCAGCCGCAGTTGCCGAATCGGTTGGTGGTAGTGAAGAGGAATTCGCCAATTTGATGAATAAATATGCCGCCGATATCGGCATGAAATCATCCCACTTTGTGAACGCCCATGGCCTTCACGACCCGGAACAATATACAACAGCTTATGATTTGGGCATTCTTGCTCGCCAGATTTATCGTGAATTTCCCGAATACTCAAAACTGTTTGGTATCCATGGTATCAAGGTCGGGAAGCGCAATTACAGGAATCACAATGCATTGATGCGGGTTTATCCTGGCACTATCGGCATGAAGACCGGATTTATCTGTGCTGGAGGGCTTAGTCTTGTGACCAGTTCAAAATACAATGGTGAAATCATTGTTTCTGTCATTTTGGGTGGACGCACCGGCAATGACCGCAATGTGCTTGCTGCCGAATTGCAGACGGTCGCAGCAAAACGCGTAGAAACTGACTCTTTGGTTGATTTCGACACGTTAAAACCATGGCGAAAGCCGCTGCCTCCTGTCGATGTCAGTGAACAGGTTTGCAAAAAGAAAGGCCGCGCGTCAGCAACGCTGATGTATGACGACGAAGCCATTGAATATTTCGCCATCCAAAATATTTCCCTTGAAGAGCGCAAAGAGCGATATTTCTCAACCAATCCAGTATCGTCAGATGTTGAGCTTGTCGAATTGGGCGGTGCTAATGGACCGGATCCTTATGAGTTGCTGGTGGAAAAGCCGCCGATCAACCTTACTGAGGAATTTGCGGAAGGTAGTGAGGGGGACGAACCCCTGGAGCGGTTCGAACTTGAAAACGGTATCGTTGTTGCTTTGCCAATCTGGCGGCCTTTAGCGCAATATAGCCCTTAATTCTGCTACCAATTTTTGATTCAGACTTTGCGATCTTGCAAAGCCGCTTTCAATCGGGCAAACCGCTTGCAGGAATTTCAAAAAAAGCAAAGTGAGAACATGGCCGTATCTCCCCGAAAACCCCTGAATGTTGATCATCTGGTTTTACCGGTTACCAATCTGGAAATCTGTCGCAAGCGCTTGTCTGCACTTGGCTTTACCGTTGCGCCCGATGCGCTTCATCCCTTTGGAACGGAAAATGCCTGCGTGTTTTTCAGGGACGGTACTTATCTCGAGCCATTGGCAATCGGCCATCGTGAAACCTGCGAGAAAGCGGCTTTAAAGGGAAATATGTTTGTCGCCCGGGATCAAGCCTACCGGTTCAGACGAGGCGATGAGGGGTTTTCTGCATTGGTGCTTGCCACAGATGACGCGGATGGGGATCACAAGTCTTTTCAAAAACTGGGTATATCTGCTGGCCGCCAGTTGAAATTTTCACGGATGTTCAAAGATAAAGACGGCAAGGAAAGCGAGGGCGCTTTCAAGCTGTCTTTTGCGGCGGATCTTCGTTCGCCAGATAGTTTCTTCTTCACATGCGAACGCATGAATGTGCCGAAAATTGATCGCAGCGCGCTTGAAAAACACGCCAATGGAGCAGTTTCTATTACCGAGATTGCTCTTGGCGAGCCCAACCCTTCTGATTTTCAATATGTTTTGCAGGAAGTCTTGAACCAGCGAGAAATCAATTCGCACTCTTTCGGAATAGAACTTCAATCAGGCAATGCAAACATCGCCGTCTATGGGGCAGATGGCCTGAAGGCCTGGTATGGAATAGAAAGCGGATGCCATTCGGGTGCAGCAGGACGTGGATTGCGTTTCCGTGCTTTTTCAGTCGGCGTGACAGACCTGAAGGCTGTTGCAAAACATCTGAAGAAAAACAAAATCAAAACAAAGAAAATTGCCCAGCGTCTGGTTGTTGACCACGCACCGGGGCAAGGATGCGTGATCGCATTTGAAGAGGTTTAAATCATGAATAATGCCAATTCCTCCGTCAAAGTAGGCCACGCAACTTTTTCAAATGAATTGCCCTTTTCACTCATTGCTGGCCCATGCCAGCTTGAGTCGCGCCAGCATGCATTTGATATGGCTGGTGCGCTGAAAGATTTGACGAGTGAGTTGGGTATCGGCTTTGTCTACAAGTCGAGTTACGACAAGGCCAATCGAACAAGCATTACAGCAACAAGGGGTGCCGGCCTCGACGAATCCATGCCGATCTTTGATGATCTGCGCAAAGAGCTTGGCGTAACCATTTTGACCGATGTGCATACCGCTGAACAATGTGCGCTTGTTGCGCCCCATGTAGATGTATTGCAAATCCCTGCATTTTTGTGCCGCCAGACAGATTTGCTGGTAGCCGCTGCTAATACAGGGGCGATTATCAATGTCAAAAAAGGACAGTTCCTGGCTCCCTGGGACATGAAAAACGTGGTCAAAAAAGTTACTGATAGTGGCAATTCAAATGTATTGGTCACTGAACGCGGCGCGAGCTTTGGCTATAACACTCTTGTTTCAGACATGCGTGCTCTGCCGATCATGGCCAAACAAACTGGTGCACCTATCATCTTTGACGCCACCCATTCGGTCCAAAGTCCCGGCGGTCAAGGCGAGACATCCGGCGGGGACAGGACCATGGTGCCTTATCTTTGCCGTGCAGCGATTGCTGTTGGAGTAGGGGGCGTATTTATTGAAACCCATCAGGACCCGGATAACACCACCTCGTCTGACGGGCCCAATATGATGCGGCTTGAGGACATGCGCGGCCTGTTGGAACAGATGATGGCTATTGATGCAATCGTTAAGGGGTAAAGTTTCTTCTGCAACTGGTTCAAAAAAGGCCGCAATCAGCGACCTTTTTTTGGCATACTAATTTAGCTTAAGAAGAACGCGAAATCAGCTCATTCAACCGCTCTTCGTAGCGCAGATTGAGGCATGTAAAGTCAGTGCCGCAAGCATTGCGCTTGATCAGCCAATCGGTGTGCTCACGGGTGACTGCCTGACGCTGAGGAGAAGTGCTGGCACTTACATATTTTGTAGCAAATACTTCTCCCAGTTTTTCATCGAGCGCCAACAGGTTCTCATCATTGCAAATTGCAAATTCTGCTGTCTCATCGGCGCTGGCACAAGAGAACGACTGGGCTGATGCCGGCAGGCTGGAAAATAATGCCAATCCACCAATGCAGATTGCAGTCGGCAGCACAAATGCACGGAGCAGTGTTGATAGTAAACCAGTTTCGATTTCAAGAATATCAAAGGATGCTTCTAAGTGGGTTTTGTTTGTCATGGGTTCAGCCAATCAATTGGTTCAAATTTCAAACTCAGAATCATCTGGAGAAATGATCCATTAACCAATTGTTAACCCTCGATTTTGAAGAAGCCTTGGCTGAAATGAGGCAATAAAGAGATCGTTTTGTGTAGTTTATGGCGATTTCACCCGTTCTAAATTGCAACCTCAAAGCAGTTCCTGTATCTCAATTTAAAATTATTCAACAAATCTCGAACCTTTCGAGCCAATACTCCCGGAGAAAACCATTGCCCGCAATTATTGATCTTACCGCCCGTGAAATTCTGGACAGTAGAGGTAATCCGACTGTTGAAGTGGACGCGCTTCTGGAAGATGGATCATTTGGCCGCGCTGCGGTACCATCCGGTGCATCAACAGGCGCTCATGAGGCAGTGGAATTGCGCGATGGCGGTAGCCGTTATCTGGGCAAGGGCGTTCAAAAAGCCTGTGAAGCGGTAAATGTTGAAATCGCCGATGCTCTGGTAGGTTATGAGGCTGGTGAGCAGTTGGCGATTGACCGGATGATGATTGAATTGGACGGAACGTCGAACAAGGCCCGGTTGGGCGCAAACGCTATCCTTGGCGTATCCCTTGCGGTTGCCAAAGCCTCAGCCGAAGCCGCAGGTCTGCCACTATACCGTTATGTGGGCGGCGCAAACGCGCACCTTCTTCCGGTTCCGATGATGAACATCATCAATGGCGGCGAACATGCGGACAACCCGATCGACTTTCAGGAATTCATGATCATGCCGGTTGGGGCGGCGTCCTTGAAAGAAGCTGTTCGCATGGGCGCGGAAGTATTCCATACCCTGAAGAAGGATTTGTCAGCAGCGGGCCACAACACCTCTGTTGGTGATGAGGGCGGCTTTGCACCCAATATCAACAGCGCCAAGGATGCGTTGGATTTCATCATGAAGTCCATCGAGAAAGCCGGTTATAAACCGGGCGAAAACATGCATCTCGCGATGGATTGCGCCGCAACTGAATTCTTCAAAGATGGCAATTATGTCTACAAAGGCGAGGGCATTACCCGCACGCCGGAAGAGCAAGCCAAATATCTTGATGATCTGGTCAACAACTATCCGATCATTTCGATCGAAGACGGCATGTCTGAAGACGATTGGGAAGGTTGGAAAATCCATACCGATATTTCTGGCTCAAAATGCCAGTTGGTCGGCGATGATCTATTCGTCACGAATTCAGCTCGCTTGCGAGACGGCATCAAGAAAGGTGTGGCTAATTCCATTCTTGTTAAGGTCAACCAGATCGGCACACTTTCAGAAACAATGGATGCGGTGTCGATTGCCCATAAGGCCAGCTATACCTCTGTCATGTCCCACCGTTCTGGCGAGACCGAGGATGCAACCATTGCCGATTTGGCTGTGGCGTTGAATTGTGGGCAAATCAAAACTGGGTCGCTTGCCCGTTCTGACCGGTTGGCGAAATACAATCAGCTGATCCGCATTGAAGAAGAGCTTGGCATCCAGGCTGTTTATGCGGGAAACAGCATTTTGCGTAGGTGAGCGACAATCTCTGGTCCGTCACCCTTGGGCTTGTCCCAAGGGTATGCTCAAATTACAAAAAATCAGTCTTTGTAGTTGGTTTCGCCAAGTAGCATTTTCGAATGATTTATCATCGCTGCTTGTGTGATAGTGTCAGCAGATCCTTGGAACAAGCCCAAGGGTGACAATAGTATGGACAAACACCAAAATGACAAACAGAGAATCCGACATAAGAGCCTCTTTCATCACGCAGGCAGTAGCATGTGAAACCCTAGGCTCTCCCTTCACAGGTCGTTTGTGTCGTCTGATTGCAAAACAACTCGACGTAAAAAGTGAACTGGGCAAACATGTATTCAGCTGGTCAGGGGACTATTCCGCAAGGGCTGACAATGTTGCTCTTCGTCTATGCGGTGCGATCAATCATCTGGTTTTGACCCAAGCTGATGCAGAATTGGCGAAAATTTATCCACCCGTGACCGCGTTCTCCCAGATGGATGATGCCGAAGTCTGGAAACACATCATTGCTGCAATTGAGCGGCACACAGGGCCGATCAAAGCATTTATGCAATCAGCGCCCCAGACCAATGAAGTTCGCCGTTCTGCCGCGCTTATCCCTGCCTATCATGCGATTGCAAACAGGTTCGACTTGCCAATAAATCTGCATGAGCTGGGAGCCAGTGCCGGGCTCAATCTCTATCCTGATCTTTATGGTATCGAAACGCCTGAAGTTCAAATTAACCCGGAGACCAGACTTGTGCTGACGCCCCGTTGGCGCGGCGAGGTTCCGCTAGCGGGCAATCTCGAAATTAACAACCGCAGGGCCTGTGATCTCGTGCCAATCGATATCAGCGATGAGGCCAATTGCCTCCGTATGCTGGCCTATATATGGCCGGATCAAATTGATCGTGTCTCTCGCACAAAAGCTGCTATTGAATTGGCCCAAGAAAATCAATTGCATCTGGTTGAACAGGCCGATGCAATTGGCTGGCTTGAAGAAAGACTCCAAAATCGGACTAAAAATACAGCAGGTGTTTTTCACCACACGATTGCCTGGCAATATTTTCCCAATGATCAGCAAGCCAAAGGTGAGGCGCTCTTTGAAGAGCATGGCAAAGACGCGACTGAAGCCAGCCCGCTTATTCGCATATCAATGGAAAGCGACGGTAAGGGCGCATCTGAAGGGGCGTCGCTCACTATGACGATTTGGCCATCCGGTAAAACTCATAACCTTGGCCGAGCTGATTTTCACGGTCGCTGGATCGACTGGAAAAATCCTGAATGGTGAGATCATAAACCCTTCCTTAAGCCTGTTGCGCTAATTTTACCGAAGTTGAGTATCCCTGCGTATTTCGGGAAGTAATATCTGTGTCCACACGCCAAAAACACCAGAGCCGTTTAACCGGCTTCATTGTGCCTTTGCTTTGCACGGCCATTTTGGGCTATTTTGCCTACCATGCCCAGACTGGGCGTTATTCCATCCATACCAAGCAGGACATGAAGGAAGAGGCCATGCGCCTCCAGATTGTTCTGAGCGGACTTGAAGCTGAACGTACCAAACTGGAACGCCGTGTTGCTCAGCTGACCAGTGGCACTCTGGAGAAGGACGCCCTTGACGAAGTCATCCGCAGTCAGCTTGGATATGCGGCTCCCGATGAAATGGTTGTTTTGTATCAATAGATCTCTTTTTTTGTTTTTGTTACATCTTCTTAAAATGCCGCGAGCGCAATATTAACTTAATTTCAGTTAATATTGGTTTTTTTCTTTGTTTTTAGGGAGTTATTACATCTCTAGCTATGCAAAAAATGCAATTGATTGACTTTTTGTTATCTGCTTTTATCATGTAATTAATCCATTGGAAGCGCTACATGCGCTGATGGTCCGGGAGAACAGCATGGCAGCCAAAGCGGCAAACAAAAGCTCGGGTGTAAAACCACCAAAGTTGAAACCTACTCCAACAACCAAAGATGCCTACACAAAGATGATGGCACCCAAACCAGCTGATTTGTCAAAAGACGAGGAATTGGCTGCATATCGGGAAATGTTGTTGATACGCCGTTTTGAAGAAAAAGCCGGCCAGCTATACGGCATGGGCCATATTGGCGGCTTCTGTCACCTTTACATCGGCCAGGAAGCTGTCGTTGTCGGCATGCAAATGGCGGCCATTGAAGGCGATCAGGTGATCACTGGCTATCGTGACCACGGCCATATGCTGGCCTGCGGTATGGACCCGAACGGCGTGATGGCTGAATTGACCGGACGTCAGGGCGGCTTGTCGAAAGGCAAGGGCGGCTCCATGCACATGTTCTCGAAAGAAAAGAACTTTTATGGCGGCCACGGCATTGTTGGCGCGCAGGTATCTCTGGGAACCGGTCTCGCTTTTGCCAATTGGTATCGCGAGAATGACAATGTCTCCATGGCCTATTTCGGCGATGGCGCGTCCAACCAGGGCCAGGTCTATGAGAGCTTCAATATGGCTGCACTGTGGAAGCTGCCAGTCATCTACATTATAGAAAACAACCGCTACGCCATGGGTACTTCTATCCATCGTGCTTCTGCCATGATGGATTTCTCGCAGCGCGGCGCATCTTTCAATATTCCAGGCATTCAGGTGGATGGCATGGATGTTAGAGCCGTAAAGGCTGCCGCTGATCTGGCAACAGCCTATTGCCGCTCTGGCCAAGGGCCTATCATTCTGGAAATGCAGACCTATCGCTATCGCGGCCATTCCATGTCCGATCCGGCAAAATATCGCACAAAAGACGAAGTGCAAAAAATGCGAGCCGAGAGCGATCCGATTGAGCAGGTTAAATTCCGGATAATCGATAATAAACTGGCTTCTGAAGATGATTTGAAATCTATCGACAAGGAAATCCGTGAAATTGTCGCCAAATCTGCCGAATTTGCTCAGAATGATCCGCAGCCGGATGCTTCTGAACTTTACACCGACATCTTGATCTAAGGGGGATTTGACATGCCTGTAAATATTCTCATGCCAGCACTATCCCCGACCATGGAAGAGGGAAACCTTGCCAAATGGCTCGTCAAGGAAGGTGACAAAGTCGCTTCCGGTGATGTGATTGCAGAAATTGAAACTGACAAGGCAACGATGGAAGTCGAGGCTGTTGATGAAGGTGTTATCGCAAAAATTGTTGTCGAAGCAGGAACCGAAGGCGTTAAGGTCAATGAATTGATCGCCATTTTGGCCGAAGAAGGCGAAGACGTTGCGGCAGCGGCCCAAGGTGTTGGATCTGGTGGCGGCGCAGCTGCACCAGTCAAAGAAGAAGCGGCCCCCGCTGAAACATCGTCTGAGCCTGCGCCTGTTGCCGCTCAGCCGGTGGCCGTTGAAATTGCTTCTGACCCGGATATTCCGTCAGGAACCAAGATGGTGTCAATGACCGTCCGCGAAGCACTTAACTCAGCCATGGCCGAAGAAATGCGTGCTGACAAAAACGTGTTCATCATGGGCGAGGAAGTCGCTGAATATCAGGGTGCTTACAAGATTACGCAAAACCTGCTTCAGGAATTTGGTCCACGTCGCGTCATCGATACGCCGATTACTGAGCATGGCTTTGCGGGTATTGGTGTTGGTGCTGCCATGACCGGGCTGAAGCCGATTGTGGAATTCATGACCTTCAACTTTGCCATGCAGGCGATCGACCAGATCATCAACTCTGCGGCTAAAACACTTTATATGTCCGGCGGCCAGATGGGCGCGCCAATGGTGTTCCGTGGACCAAATGGTGCTGCATCCCGTGTCGCGGCTCAACACTCCCAGTGTTATGCCTCTTGGTACAGCCAAATCCCAGGCCTCAAGGTCATCATGCCCTATACAGCGGCCGATGCCAAAGGCCTGTTGAAGGCCGCTATTCGTGACCCTAATCCGGTTGTCTTTCTCGAAAACGAAATCCTCTACGGCCAGTCATTCGAGGTTCCTGACGTTGAAGATTTTGTTCTGCCTATTGGTAAAGCCCGCATCCATAAAACGGGGAAGGATGCCACAATTGTTTCTTTCAGCATCGGCATGACCTACGCCATCAAGGCAGCCGATGAACTCGCCAAAGAGGGCATTGATGTGGAGATTATCGATTTGCGCACGCTGCGTCCGCTCGATATGGATACGGTTATTGCATCCGTTAAAAAGACAGGCCGCTTGGTGACCGTTGAAGAAGGATATCCGCAAAACTCTGTCGGTGATCATATCGCTGCGCAGATCGTTCAGCGGGCCTTTGATTATCTCGATGCGCCAGTGATTACGATAGCAGGCAAGGACGTTCCGATGCCTTATGCATCGAATCTTGAAAAACTGGCTCTACCGAATGTTGGCGAAGTCGTCGATGCGGTCAAAGCGGTGACATACAGATAATGGCGATCCAGCGCCTCGACATCAAAACTGTTCGTTATGACAAACTGTCAGATATGGTTTTGATGGATGGCAGGAAAATTGTTCTTGCCGTAACCAGAGATGCGCTGGAAGCCTTGTATAATCGGGAACTTGATCCCGAAGAAGCGATATTAAAAGCGGTAGAAGAGCAGAAACGCTTGACGCGCCTTGCAGAGATTATCCCGGTTGACGATGGCCGGGTGCTGATTACCAAAGACCGTCTTTTGAACAATGGCCAACACATCATTGTTGAAAAACAGACGGCTTATCAGGAACATGGGAGTTCTTAAAAAATGCCAATTAACATCACAATGCCTGCGCTATCGCCCACCATGGAAGAGGGCAATCTAGCCAAATGGTTGGTCAAGGAAGGCGACAAGGTTGTCTCTGGTGATATTCTGGCGGAAATCGAAACCGATAAGGCCACGATGGAAGTTGAAGCCGTGGATGAGGGAACGATTGCAAAAATCGTGGTTGAAGGCGGAACTGAGGGTGTCAAGGTGAACGCCGTAATCGCCATTCTTGCTGAAGACGGCGAAGATGTTGCCGAGGCGGCAAAAGGTGGAGCCGATGGGGGAGAAGGTGGAGCCGATGGGGGAAATGGCGGAGGTGATAAACCAATTCCAGCGCCAGTCTCAACCCAAGAAGCAAAATCTGACACACCTGCTCCAAGTTCCGCGCCAGCTGCTGCACCAGCATCAGGCGAACGCGTATTTGCTTCACCGCTTGCCCGTCGTCTGGCAAAAGAGGGCGGTGTCGATGTTGCCGCAATCGCGGGCTCCGGCCCCCATGGACGTGTGGTTAAGCGTGACGTTGAAGCAGCAATTACTGGCGGCACAGGCAAAGCGGCAGCCGCTGCTCCTGCGGCGCAAGCTCCAAAAGCAACAGCAGCACCTGCAGGTATGTCATCGGAACAAACCTTGAAGCTCTTCGAGGAAGGTTCCTACGAGCTGGTCAAACATGACGGCATGCGCAAAACCATCGCCAAGCGTCTGCAGGAATCCAAACAGACCATTCCGCACTTTTATGTGTCCGTTGATTGCCAACTGGACGCCCTGTTGAAGTTACGCGGCGAAATCAATTCGGCAGCCCCAATGAAAGACGACAAGCCGGCTTACAAACTGTCCGTCAATGATATGGTGATCAAGGCCTTGGCGTTGGCGCTGCGCGATGTACCGGAAGCCAATGTTTCCTGGACCGATGAGAACATGGTGATGCACAAACATTCCGATGTCGGGGTTGCTGTATCCATTCCTGGTGGATTGATCACACCCATCATTCGCTCAGCGGAATTGAAGACTCTCTCAGCCATTTCCAATGAAATGAAGGACATGGGCCAACGCGCAAAAGAACGCAAATTGAAACCGGAAGAATATCAGGGCGGAACAACAGCCGTTTCCAACATGGGCATGATGGGCGTCAGCAATTTCTCTGCTGTGGTAAATCCGCCCCATGCGACTATCCTTGCGGTTGGCGCAGGTGAAAAACGTCCCGTCGTCAAAGACGGAGCGCTTGCAGTTGCAACCGTAATGACCGTGACCCTTTCGACTGATCACCGTGCGGTAGACGGAGCCTTGGGCGCAGAGCTAATCGGCGCGTTCAAACGCTATATCGAAAATCCAATGGGAATGCTGGTTTAAAGCGATGCGGATTTTTATCCCCAGCTTCGTTCGCTCCCCACTAGGGGGAGGGAGGTTAAGATGAAAACCATCCTTTGCTATGGCGACTCGCTGACTTGGGGTTCTGTTCCGGGTGATGCGGGGCGTCACCCAAAGGGCAGCCGTTGGCCAGACCTCTTGGCTGCCGCTTTCAACGATGCTGAAATCATCACTGATGGTCTGCGTGGTCGCACGACAGCTTATGATGAATACCTGGCGGATTGTGATCGTAACGGTGCACGGACATTACCAACAGCTCTCTACGCCCACGCGCCAATCGATCTGGTTATTCTGATCCTTGGTTCAAACGATATGAAGCCTCATATCGCCGGAACTGCAATTGCTGCCATGCAAGGTATCCGAAGGCTGGTGAATATCGTTGAAAACCATGTGCCGGGGCCGGAACTAGCAAAGCCTGAAGTTTTGGTGGTATCGCCGCCATCGCTCTGCGAAACGAATGTCTCATTTTATTCTGAGATGTTCAAAGGTGGCACTAAACAGTCTCTGCTTCTTGCAGGCTTTTACAAGCAAGTGGCAGATGAACAGGGATGTCATTTTTTTGACGCCGGCAGTGTAGCTGAGACCTCTCCTATTGACGGTGTTCACCTGGATGAGGGTAACACAATAGATCTAGGAAAGGCGTTGGTTCCGGTTGTCAGGAATATTTTGGAAATATGAATGTTCGGTTGGTTG
>JBAUHS010000043.1:0-56872 GCA_049680405.1 Salaquimonas sp.
CTAGCCGGGCGCGTTCAGCTTCCATTCTCGCTTTTTCAGCCTCTTCAGCTACCCTCTTTTCTGCTTCTATCTTTGCCTCAAGCCACCGGCTACGCTCATTGGATCTAAGCAACTCATAGCGAAACCGCTGCTTTTCCAGAATTGACGCTTGCAGGGACTCTACCCGGCGCTGCTCTATCTCAAAGGCCCGAATAGACAAAAAGCCCTCAAGCGCAGCCGTATCTGTTGCCAAATCAAGTGTCGAAGATCCCGCAACAGCGTTACCCTTCCAAACAAATGTGACTTCAGGCCGTCCGCCAGTAATCTCTTCAGATCCCGGATCAATCGAAACATTCATGCCTGTTTCAATTTCATTCGACAAAAGCCCATAAGTCATGTCGCCAGTGACTTTGTTGCTCCCTTTTTCACCGCCGCTCAGCAATTCAATACTGCGAAACTGAAGAGTTCCTTTGCTGATCGAAAATGGGGCGCTAACGTCACTGAGTTTCATGTCACCTTTCAAAACGGTCGACTTTGCAAGCGGGCTCACACTGTTGGAATTAATCTCAAATCCTTCCACATCGACGGCCTCCAAAATTTCCGGCAAACCGGCGACATTCACGCCTATCATTTGGCCTTCAGGCATAGTCGCCACACCACTTCCCGCCAGTGACCCGATCAGAGCTTTTGAACTTTTTCCTGTTCCATCAATTGTCAAATTAACCGAAGCCGAACCCGCAAATATTTGCGGCAAGGAAAGTGAGGATAACAGCGCACCTGCTTCAAGGTCGGTAGCTGTCAGTTGGGCGTTGAGTAATGCGGCTCCCGAATTATTAGCCAAGCTGGCATTGCCGAAAACCTCCGCTCCCTCCCACTTGAAGGCGAAGCTGTTTGCAGCCAGATCACCGTTGTTCAAACTGATTTCAACATTGGCCTCCTCGCCAGGGCTAGCAAGCCCGAAATCAATTTTTTGGGCTGTCAGTTTCAGCTTACCATTCTCATCTGCAAGAATGGATGGCGCGAACTCAGTTTCAGACCAATTACCAGTTTCATCGGTAAACGACTGCCCCACAACCAACCCCGCCATAGTGTTAAGTGACAGATTTTGCACATCAATCTGCGCATCCCATCTCCGGTCATCGGAAGCTGTTTTTGCCATCTCGATCGAACCGCTGAAGCCATTGCCGATGATCTGACCTTTGGAGATAACAATCAGCATTGACTGTTCAGGAGATGCCTTGATTTGAAATTTGCTTGAGAAAGGTGCGACATCTCCAAGCGCTGCATTTAGCCCTGGTATCGAATAGCCGAAGGAATATACAAGCGGAGCGATGTTTGACGCGCCCAGAGTCACATCAAAATCATAGGCAGCTCCATCTTTTGAACTCCTATTCACACTTCCCTTTGCTGAAATGGACGCGTCTTTGTTGTTGGCGGAAATATGAGTAGAGTACCCTTTCTCGCCTGAACCAACGGTTTCAAGGGACAATTTCAAAGGCGCGTCCATGACATCCTGAAACGTCGAGAAACCAAATCGCTCCATTCCCAATTGCCTGATCAGTTCAGAGCCATTTTCGTTGTTTGCTTCCAGTGAAGCGTCAATCCAGCTCTTCGCCAAGTTATCCAGCGAACCATTGATGCCACTACGCGCAGTAATTTGCGTTCCTCCGAGATTACCGTTCAACAAAATTCTGTTGCGCGGCTCCGTTTTGCCGTCCAGTTCCACTGGCCTGGAATCAAACTCCAGGTGCAACTCGGTGTTTTGAGAAAGTTCTCCCGCATCTGCCAGAGCAAGGAGCGGCGCGTTCCAGCCATACTGCTCTCCGGCATAAGCCGCGATCTGGCGCAAATTTCCCGCAGTCAAAGCCAAAGACATATTGCCCCTTGGCTGCTCCAGAAGATTGGTAATTTGCCCTTGGCTCTTGATCGACGTTCCAAGAAAATCATCTAGATTTAATCTGGCTATAGATAGCTGGCTATTCTTGTATTGAAATTGCAGATCGACATTCTTGGCCGATACATCAAAACCTGAGAGTTCATCGGCTTTCAATGTCACATCAAAATCATTGTCTATGCCAAGACTTTCCTCTCCGGTAAGCAATGACGCAACAGCTCTCAAATCTTCGAGTTTGACATTGTCACCAGCAAGATCAGCAACAATTGCCGACGGCGAAGCTTTGCCGCTCGCATCTATTGGCTCAACTGGCGCAAGCCTTTGAACGCGCCCGGTCAGACGATTTTGATCCAGTAACAATTCCAGTTGATCAAAACTGATCTGGCTCGGTGTCAAAGTCACATTTGCGTTCAGTCCAACCGATGACAAGCGCCGGATAGCTGGATCAACTTTACCAGAAGCCCAAGAAGCAAAACCGGAAGGTTGGCGCGAAGCAATTAGTAAATTACCGTGAAATCCGAATTGTTTACCACTACCCAGACGCCCGCTTGCTTCAACCAGCGTATTTCCAGGCAAGCTAGAGGATAGTCGAACAATTTCCCACCCTTCCCCAAAAGGTCGAATGACGACGCTCACTTCCCGGATAAAAGTGTCTCCGGCAATTATCGCGGGAATTTCCAAATCGATTTCGCCGGCAAATGAGGGAACTGGAATTTGCTCCAATACATCCCGAAAGAGCGCAATTCTGGTCTCAAGCGTATTGGCCGTCGCCTCTTCGCCTTCACGCATTTTGACGATCCGCTCAAGATCAACTTGTCTGCCATCAATTTGCAAGCGAAAATCAATTCCGCCCTTCAACTGCGCAAAGCCCTGACCGCTCAGACTAAAGGGATCTTCTTTTGAACCTATATTGATACTGTATTCCGGCAGTGTCAGCTGGGTTGGAGTAAGGTTGAATGCGCCTTTGACATTCACAGGCAATGGCTGTTTATTGTTCCCTGCCGGACCAAGCGATGATACTGCTACTGGGTCAACAGCGAACTCTCCCCCCCAGGACAAAACGTCATCCCGCAGGCTGACAGTCCCATCAGCCGTTAAAGCATAAGGCTTGTCCAAACGGCGGATATTGGTTTTCAGACGAATGCTTTGATCTTCTTCGGCGAAGCGCCCCGTAGAAAAATCAAACTGGCTGGCTTCATCATCAATTTCACCGCGCCCAATTATTCTCCACGGACCATAAAGCGAAAGCGCGGATACATCCGCATTAATCGCCCGTCCTTTAATCAACCTGTCGGTTGATAAACCCTTGAGATTAAACTCGGCATTTTCAATTGTCAGGCGATCAAGCTTTACCTGCCCCGGATCAACAAGCGCTTGCTGACGCTCGGTCCAGGCTATTTTGCCATTCTGATCAATTTCAAGATTGAAGATCGGCTTCACAAGCGCCATATCGACGATACGCACTTCACCGGACAAAAACGGCATCAGCTCGACATTCGCCTTGAAGCTATCGACGGTCATCATCGCGCTGCCGTCCGGGTTTTCACCCACCGACAATTCCGTGAAGCTGATCGAAGGAAGTGGCAGGATGCGAACATTGGCATCACCCCCGACGGTTACCTTTTGTCCAATAATCCTCGAAGCCTGCTTTTCAAAGTCTTGCTTGTGGTTGGTCCAGTCAATGAAATACGGGGCAATCAGCGCCGTAAAAAGCGCGATTACAATGACCATACCAATGCCAACCATTAAGCGAAACAGGTTTCAATCTCCTCAAACATTTGCTGCAAAATATCTTGTGAGAACAGCCCTTTAAAAATCGGCAATTACTTTACCTGGATTCATGATGTTATCGGGATCAATTGCCTTTTTTATGGCACTCATATAGCCCCACCCGCCACCATGTTCAGCTTTCATATATTTCCGTTTACCTTGCCCAACACCATGCTCTCCAGTGCAGGTTCCATCCATTGCAATGGCACGCTCGGCAATTCTTGCAATCAGAATTTCAGCATTGGCAACTTCCTTGGGATCATCCATCATGATCAAAGGTGTGCAATGAAAATTACCATCGCCCACATGTCCAACTAACGGCGCAATAAGGCCCAATTCCTCGACATCTTTCATGGTCTCTTCAACACATTCAGCCAGCCGTGAAATCGGCACACAGGCATCAGTCGCAACACCCACTGCACCGGGGCGATAAGCAAGCATCGCATAATAAGCGTTATGGCGGGCCTTCCAGAGCTTGTTGCGATCTTCCAGTTTTTCAACCCAGAGGATATCAGAACCGGAGTTTTCCTTTGCAATTTCATTGAAATATTTTATTTGCTCACTCACTGCAGCCTCAGAGCCGTGAAACTCGAGAAACAGGGTTGGCGTTTCAACATAATCAAGTTTGGAATATTGATTGACCATGCGAACCTGCAACGCATCCAGAAGCTCTATCCGTGCCAGAGGCAAACCCATTTGCATCGCCATAATGGTTGTCTGACAAGCCGCATCAACTGTTGGAAAACTGCAAACACCCGCTGAAATTCTCTCCGGCGTGCCGTATAGTTTGAGTGTCAACTCCGTGATCACTCCCAAAGTCCCTTCAGAGCCAACCAAAAGCCTGGTCAGATCATATCCAGCAGACGTCTTCTTGGCACGCCCGGCTGTTCTCACGATCTCTCCGTTAGGCATTACGGCAGTAACATTTATTACATTTTCGCGCATCGTTCCATAGCGAACCGCGTTGGTCCCCGAAGCTCTTGTGGCAGCCATTCCTCCGAGCGACGCATTGGCGCCCGGGTCTATCGGGAAAAACAATCCGGTATCGCGAAGATACTCGTTGAGTGCTTCTCGTGTAACTCCCGGCTGCACCACGCAATCGAGATCCTGTGTATTCACAGCGATGATTTTGTCCATTCTGGAAACATCAATGGATATTCCGCCCATCGGCGCATTGACCCCTCCCTCAAGCGATGTGCCAGTACCAAAAGGAATAAGTGGAACTTTGTATTCAGCGCACAATCGAACCACATGCTGAACATCTTCGGAACAAGTTGCGAATATAACCGCATCAGGCAATTGCGAAGGGATATAAGTGGTTGTGTGGGAATGCTGCTCTAGCAGGGAAGTGCTGGTTTGAAAGTTCTCACCAAAGCGCTGCTTCAAAACTCCCAGAGCATTTTGAATACCAATTTCATTCCGCTCAAAACTTACTGCCGAACTAACAGAATTCAACGCTTTTCTCCCATAAGATCTTTCCCTAAGGTTTACCCTATGGCTCGAAAAAGAAAAGACCAAACCACGCCAACCACATGACATTAATTGGCGCATCAATGCCTGATCAACTAAGCATTCCGCCATGTTTCAGAATAAGCCTTCCTATCCGTGCCAAGATTGCCTATGACTTGAGGATTGAATTATAATCGTCCGCACCATTACTATGCTTGATCTTCTAAAAAGACTTCCCGACATTCTTGTCACATGGATCGCGCCTAATCTCAAAGAGCATCTGGCGACCCGCCAACCAATGGTATGGCTACTTGCTTTGGCAGCAGGAATAATCGTTGGCATGATTGCCATTGTTTTTCGTGAGGCAATCAACCTCGTCCAGTTTTTTTGGACGGGCACCAATCAAGAATATATGACAACAACCTTGGCGAATTTGCCTTGGTACACGGTCTTTATTGGCCCGGTCATTGGCGGGCTTCTGGTTGGAATATGCCTTGAAAAATTCCTGATTTCCAAACGCACGAACGGCGTAGCCGATGTGATTGAGGCAAAAGCCCTCGGTAAAGACAAAATCGATCTGCGTCAGGCAATTGCGTCAGGCGGCGTGACTGCGCTTTCGCTGGGTGCAGGAGCCAGCGCCGGGCGCGAAGGCCCGATGGTTCATCTCGGCGCGGCATTTTCAAGCAGTATAGCAAGAAGATTCAACCTGCCTGCCTGGGGCAAACGCACGCTGCTTGGCTGCGGCGTTGCCGCTGCTGTATCTGCGAGCTTTAATGCGCCTATTGCAGGCGTGTTGTTCGCGCACGAGGTTATTTTGGGGCATTATGCAATGCGGGCCTTTGTTCCGATTGTCATTTCCTCCGTTGGTGCAACCATCCTGTCGCGCCTGTGGTTTGGCGATGTGGTAGCCTTCAGCATACCCGCCTACCAAATCACTTCATTTTGGGAATTTCCAGCTTTCGCACTCCTAGGCGTTGTTTGTGCTCTGGTTGCCGTGCTGTTTCAGTTTGCGCTTATTGGCGCTGATTATGTTGCCCGCGACATCAAAGTTCCCCTTTATTTGCGCCCTGCCATCGGCGGGATGGCAATCGGTTGCATTGCCTTGGTGTACCCTGAAGTACTCGGGGTTGGCTATGAGGCAACAGACCAGGCACTGAAATCCCAACTGCCACTTGGGGTGCTGCTTGGCCTGCTTTTTGCAAAGACTATCGCAACAGCCATTACCCTCGCCTCCCGGTTTGGTGGCGGAATATTCTCACCCGCGCTTTATTTGGGAGCAATGGCGGGTGGAGCCTTTGGAATTATTGCCGCAAGCGTTTTCCCGACCATGGCTTCAAGTGAAGGCCTTTACGCAATCCTCGGCATGGGCGCTGTTGCAGCTGCTGTCTTGGGTGCGCCCATCTCAACAACCGTTATGGTCTTTGAACTTACCGGCGGCTATGCCCTGTCTATCGGCCTGCTTTTGACTGTATCAATATCAAATGGCATTGCCCAAGCCATCCACGGCCATTCATTCTTTCATTGGCAGTTGGAAATGCGCGGTTTGTTTGTACACGATGGACCGCAGCGCCATTTGCTTCGCCAACAACGGGTAAAGGATTTCATGACCTCATTGGGTGATGAAGAAGCACCTTTGGCCTTTGATGAAAACAGAGGCAAGACATTTCTCAAGCCGTCCTGGACGCTGGAATATGCCCTACGCACCTTCGACAATGGTGGCCACAATACCCTGCCGGTCGTGGCAGAAAATGATGAAACCCATATAATCGCATGGGCCCATCAGACCCTAGCTTTGCGTTATTTCAATGCTGCCTTGATGGAGGCTGCCGCGGAAGAACATCAGCACTAGATTTATCCAGATAAACCAAACGGACTGGATAAAATTTTAACGATTTATTTGGCATCTCGAACAACCTTATTGAAATCAATTCGGCATATAAAACCTTCCTTAGCAAGGGTGAAATTATGTCTGTAAAAACAATAACAAAGTCATTTGCACGGTTTTTGAAAAACGAGGCAGGCAATTTTGCGGTAGTAACCGCGATTGCAGCGCCTGCTCTGCTGGGCACAATGGCACTAGCCGTTGAAACCACCTCGCTTCATCGCAGCCGCACGCAAATTCAAAACGCATTGGACATTGCAGCCCTTGCAACAGGCAAAGAACTTGCCGTTACTGTTGATGAAGATGATCTAGAAGACTTTGCCAGAGACTTCTTCCATGCAAATTTGCATCCGAACCTTAATCGAAACAAAGTAGGTTTCGGTTTTGCTATGGTTGATGCGCCCGATGCCGGCAAACGAATTCGTTTGACCGCCGATTATGACTATCCCGTTACAATGAAATTCCTGGGTATGGACGAGGTAGCGATGGACATTACCGCCGAAGTCACCGCCGGAAACCGGACTATTGAAGTCGCCATCGTCATGGATAATTCGGGGTCCATGGGATCGTATACTGGTTCCAGCAGAACAACCCGCCTTGAAAAAGCCAAGGAAGCGGCAACCGCCCTTTCCAATCAGCTATTTGCCCTCGCTAATATTTCCAACAAGCCTGATCCTGTCAAAATTTCCGTCGTACCATTTGGTCATTCGGTCAATATCGGTAGCCAATATCGCGGCGCAAGCTGGATGGACATGAATGGCTGGTCATCCATACACCATGAAAACATCGCATGGGATTCTACCAGCAAACGCGCCGATGTGTGGCCGAATTTGACCACCCTGTCCTCCGGCTTTAAAGGCAGTCCGAATGGGAGCGAAGTGCTGCCGGCAACCAGCGGCGTGGTAAATGTGGATTGGCTAACCCGATGGACGCTTTTTGATGCGCTCAATGAAGAATGGGCAGGCTGCGTGGAAATGCGCCCTTGGCCCTATCACACAACAGATGATTCACCTATCGCAAGTAATGGCGACACACTTTTTGTCCCAATGTTTGCACCCGATGAGCCTGATGAAGATATTGATCGTCGTGAAGATGACGATTATCGAAACGACTATCTCGATGATTATGATCGTGCTTACGCCGATCCAAATCCAAACTCCAATGATCGGTTAACCGAAACCAATCGCGGGGCTCACTATATGAAACAACAACACCCGACCGAAGGATGGAACCGCGGAAATTACACCCGTCAGAACTGGCGTCAGGATTGGTCGATGAAATATCATCCCGGCGCTAAAAACGGCCGATACAATGATTGGCGGGATTCAAATTATGGACGCTACGGCCCCAATATGGGTTGCAGCACCAATCCGCTCACTCCATTGTCAGACACACCTTCCACTATCACAGATGCAATTGATGACATGAACGCTGGTGGTTACACCAATGTTCAAGCGGGCATTGTCTGGGGCTGGCGCACCCTTTCCAACAATTTGCCATTCGATGGCGGTCGCGACTATGGCGTTAAGGAAAACGACAAATACATTATTGTTCTGACGGACGGTAACAACACCTATCCAAGTCAGAGAACTTACAATTACTCCGAATACACATCCTGGGGTTATGAAAAATCTGACCGGGTCTATGAAGGCATTACTTCCAATCAATCCGAGATTGGCGCAATGAATATTCATACAGAGACAACCTGTAATAATATCAAGGCGATTTATGATGCTGACAATGAGCCAGCATACAAGATCTTCACAATTGCCTATGATGTTAGCGATGGCTCCAGCGTGAAAGCACTTCTGCATAGCTGTGCATCTTCTAAATCAGATGGCTCAAAATATTACTATGATGTGTCTGGTGATGCTCTAGCCGCAGCGATGCGCGCTATCGGCAATGAAATTTCTGATCTGCGGATTTCCCAATAAGATAGAGGCTGAATCAAAGTTAGAGCATCACGGCGTAAACCGTTGGATCAATAGGCTTTCTTCGCGGACCGATCTTCCGATAAACTTTCAGCAGAACGGCTGGTCAGTGCTTCAATGGCATCGGCCAGATGGATATCCATGATATGGGTGTCCTCGCGATCAACCCTTATTTTGTGCGCTTCCAAAAGAACCTGAGAGTGGGTAGATCCTGCTGGCGGTTCAAATTTGTAACAGGCCAATTCAATCAAAAGGCCCAGCGGGTCCTTGAAATAAATCGAGTCCATAAACCCGCGATCCTTAACCCCTGAATGGCCAAGCCCCCTTTCATTCAAGCGCTCAACTGCCTGATTAAAGACAGCCCTTGAAACATTGAAAGCCAGATGATGAACACATCCTGGCTCCATCGGCGTACGCCGTTTGTCTGCCTTACGGGTATCGTCGGTAAATACCGTGATCAGTCTTCCATCACCTGGATCAAAATATAGATGACTTTCGTTCGGCTCATCCAGATTGGGTTGCTCAAAAACAAAAGGCATCCCCAAAACACCTTCCCAAAAGTCGATGCTTGTCTGCCGGTTTGCTCCCGTCAACGTGATATGGTGAACGCCTTGAACTTGCAGTTTTCGCATTCGTGTTCTCCGGTTTATGCTCATCAAACAATAAAACCCCATTTGGCATTTTCAACCAAAAGGGGCTTCAAACTCGAACGAGAAGCCAATATCTGGCCTCAACCGAGATTATGCAGGCTTGCGCTTGCGCCCCTGTCCACCATCGCGGCCGGCAGCAAATTCACCCGCAGGCCTCTTGCCCGGACGTGAATTGCGGCTAGGCGCAGTCGCATTACCACGTTTTGCTTGAGCATTGGCTGGCGGAGTTCCGCCATTATTATCACCGAAGCTTGCAGAGCGATTGGAACCAAAGCGCTTTTTGTTGGCATTTGGTTTGCCGGAGCCTGCATCCGCCGTTCCCGCAGCGGCAGGGCGACCACCGGAAGAATGACGACCGCCACCATTGTTCTGAGCCTGCCCCTCAGCTGAAGGATTACCAAACCGCTTCCGGTTCTTTTTGGAATTTGGCTTACCGGAAAAACCTGCTGCCTTCACCTTTGCAAAATCGTCCTGGGGATCCTGGCTTGTTTCGCCAAAACCATCGTCAGCATATTGCTTTTTCGCCGAGGGCTTGCCTCCACCAGTGCGTTCTGGCGTTCCGCGCCTTGCCCCTGGTTGATTGCGGCTTCGGCTGGCCTGCCCGCCGCCCTTGCCAGCGCCGCCTCGGCTGCCACGACCTCTGCCCTGGCGCATTTCTTTTGCCGCTTGAGCGCCGGCCTTGCGGTCAGCCTCGGTCATGGTACCACCGGCAACCTGAACTTTCATGCCCATCATCTTTTCAATGGCAGAAAGAAGATGTGCTTCTTCCGGTGCACAAAAAGCGACGGCCAGACCTTCAGCGCCAGCACGCGCTGTCCGCCCGATCCGGTGCACGTAATTTGCTGGAACCTCAGGCAAGTCAAAATTGTAAACATGCGAAACGCCGGAAATATCAATCCCCCGCGCGGCCACATCTGTTGCGACCAAAATCCTGATCGCGCCAGACTTGAAATCCCTGATCGAGCGATCGCGCTGTCCCTGGCTCTTGTTGCCATGAATTGAGCCTGCCGGAAATCCTTCCGCAACGAGGCCCTTCATCAGTTTTTCCGCGCCATGTTTGGTACGGGCAAAGACCAACGACAAATCATCGGGACGTTCAGCCAACAGCGTTTTCAGCAAATCCGCCTTTGCCCGCTGGCCAACATAATAAACTGACTGCGAAACTTTATCGGCAGCTTTTCCGGGCGGAGCTACTTCGATCCGCACAGGATCCGTCAGGAATGCCTTGGCAAGTCCTTCGATCTCTTTCGGCATGGTTGCAGAAAATAGCAATGTCTGGCGCTCTTTAGCCACCAGTTTTGAAATACGTTTCAAGGCATGAATAAAGCCAAGATCAAGCATCTGATCGGCTTCATCCAGAACCAGAAATTTCGCACTATCCAAAATCACGGCCTTGCGCTCCACCAGATCAAGCAAACGGCCCGGCGTGGCTACAAGAACGTCATTACCTCTACCCAGTGCTTTTTGCTGCACATTGATGGACTGACCACCCACAACAGTGGTGACACGCAGATGGGTGTTTTTTACATAGCTTTTTAGATTGTCAGCAATCTGGTTTGCAAGCTCTCTGGTTGGTGAAAGAATGAGCGCACGAATTGTTTTGGGGTAAGGCCGTGATCCGGCCCCCATCAATTGTTGCACCAGTGGCAAGCCAAAGGCTGCGGTTTTACCGGTTCCGGTTTGGGCAAGACCCATAATGTCATGGCCTTCCATGACAAGCGGTATCGCCTCTCTCTGGATTGGTGTTGGCTCTGTGTACCCCATGGCCTTGAGGGATTCCAGAATAACGGGTGACAGGCCAAAGCCGTCAAATTCGTTTACATCCTGGTTGATGTTTTCATGTTTGGTAATATCGGTCAAAAAAATGTCTTTCTCACAGACGGGCAAATCTGCTCACGCCTATAGGTGATAAAAAGCCTTGCCAACAAAATCATTGGCATAAAGCATATTGCGGTTGCGACCTGAACCCACTTCATTGTGAAGTTCTAAATCGTCAGCACCCCGCGTGATTTGGGAACTTGGGAAAATCAATTGCGCATTTGCGGCAATCGTTGAGACAAGAGGACTAGCGCCACTACTATTGTAGTTCATTTGGCGCTGGCTGCTCACGCGTCAGCAATGTCTTGTTCCCTGCATATCGGCCTGATGTGGCAGAATGTCAAGAAATACTTGCTTCCTGTCCATTGCAAACCTTACGAAGTTTTAATCCACCTTACTGATCTGTAATTTGTAATTAACGCTCAAAACCCTGATCTTTGTTTCAGTAGAACAAATTATCAACCAACTGAAAGGACATGAGATGTTTGGATTGAGAAAGAGAACATGGATCATCGGTGGCGTTGTTGTCGCATTGCTTGGAACAACTGCTATGGCAGCAAAATGGCATGACCGCTCACCGGAGCAACGCGCCGCTTGGGCAACGGAACGGGTTGCAGACCGAATGAACCTTGATGATGGCCAAAAGGCGGCCTTTGAAAAGGTTGCAAATTCCATGTTGGAAATCCGGGGCGCGCGCCCTGAATTCATGATGGACCTGTCTGGCAAGTTGAAGGAACTCGCCGCCGATGAGACGCTGACCGTGGAAGAAGTCAACACTCTGCGTGATCAGATTAAAGCGGAATTCGACAAACGCGCCAATGCAATCATTCCCGACTTCGTAACATTCTATAATACGCTTGATGATGACCAACGCGAAATGGTGACAGCACGCCTTGAGAAAATGACCGAACGCATGGCGGATGGTCGGGGTCATCATCGTGGTGGCTGGTTTGGCGGCGGCAAGCATGACGGCGAACGCCCAATGCGCAATGGTAATAGCGAATAAATCAAGTCATTTGATTTTCTAGTCATAAAATCAAGGCGGCGCAGGCCGCCTTTTTTAGTACTACCGAGGGCAAACCAGTCCCCAACCTGAAACTCCAGCCAGTTTGCCAAATTAAAATTGGGACCGAACCGCCCAATAATAGTGCAAGTCACAAGATATCCTTGATCATAATTTAGTCAATACGCCTATTAATTAGGCAATATATATCTAATTAGAAGAATTGCATGTTTTTTCAACAGGCTGTGCTTGCTTATTGGGTGAATCTATTCTCTTTTCATCTAAATTTCAGATGACAGTCCTTTTGTTGATGATTTCGGCAACGGCATTTTGGAGAATATTATGAACGCAGCAGATACCAGCTGGATTTTGACCGCAACAGCGCTCGTCCTTTTAATGACATTGCCCGGCCTTGCACTGTTTTATGCAGGTTTGGTTCAGGCAAAAAATATTTTGTCTGTACTGATGCAGTGTATCGCAGTCGCCTGCGCAGCCTCGGTCCTGTGGTTCGCATTCGGGTACTCCCTTGCCTTCGACAGCGGCAATGGCTGGATTGGTGGCATGTCAAAATTCTTCCTTGCTGGCATAGATCGTGAAAGCCTTTCAGGCACCATACCTGAATCCCTGTTTGCAATGTTCCAGATGACCTTTGCCATCATCACTCCGGCCTTGATGATCGGCGCCTTTGTGGAACGCATCAAATTTGGCGCTGTAATGATGATCTGCTCAATCTGGCTGTTGGTGGTATATGCCCCTGTAACCCATTGGGTTTGGGGCGGTGGCTGGCTCGCCGAGCGCGGTATTATTGATTTTGCTGGCGGCATCGTCGTCCACGTAACCGCGGGTGTCTCTGCCGTTGTCATCGCTATCATGCTTGGCGCACGAAATGGTTTTCCTGAGAAAATCACCCCGCCCCACGCGCCGTGGATGGTAATGGTTGGCGCGAGCCTTTTGTGGGTAGGTTGGTTTGGCTTCAATGGCGGCTCTGCTGTCGCAGCTGATCAAAATGCTTCAATGGCAATGATCGCAACGCACCTATCCGCAGCGACAGCGTCGCTTGTTTGGTTGACCATCGAAAAAATTCGCTTTGGCAAACCAAGTCTGATTGGTTTGGTAACAGGCACAATCGCAGGGCTTGCTACCATCACCCCCGCCTCCGGATCTGTAGGCCCTCTTGGTGGTATCATTCTAGGTCTGGTCGGCGGCGTTGTTTGTTACTATGCCGTTGAACTAATCAAAAATCGCATGCGCATCGATGACAGCCTCGACGTACTAGCCGTTCACGGGGTCGGCGGCGCAACAGGTACACTGCTGGTTCCTTTCATTGCGGCTATCGGCTACGGCGGAACAGGCCTTGCCGAAGGCATGACAATGGGCAATCAGTTCCTCACCCAATTGATCGGTGTTGTTGTTGTCGCCTTCTGGTCAGGATTTGCAACAATCATTATCGTGATGGTCACAAAATCCATGATCGGCTTGCGCGCCTCTCATGATGAGGAAATTGAAGGGCTTGACTTCACCTATCATGGTGAAACTGGCTATCGCCAGTAAACACCTCGACAACATTGCAAGTGGCGCCGTTAACTGTGCCACTTGTTCTCGATATTGAACGCAGGAACGCTTGAAAAAACCCTGAGCATATCTTGTATTAACAAGGAGAAGCCTGATGAAAATGATAGTTGCGATAATCCAGCCGCACCGTCTGGACCAAGTGCGTGAAGCCCTTAGTGAGATCGGCATTTCCGGCATGACAGTCTCCGAAGTCAAAGGCTATGGCCGCCAAAAAGGGCAAACCGAAATTTACCGGGGCGCTGAATATCAGATTCATTATATCCCAAAGATCAAGTTGGAAATTGCTACCGACAACGCAACAGCAGACAAGGCTGTTGAGGCGATCAAAAGCGCAGCGGGACAAAACAAGATTGGCGATGGCAAAATTTTCGTCATGAACCTTGAAGAAACCATCCGCATCCGCACCGGCGAAACCGGCGACGACGCACTCTAAACTTTCTAAACTACGCCTTGTTATAAAGTGCGCCAGGCATTATTCCACGTCACGAAACAGGAACTGGAATCAAATGCATAGCATCGAACTCAAATTGGCCCTTATCGGTTTTGTTGGCATTGCAGCCCAATGGATCGCCTGGCGTATCCACCTTCCGGCAATCGCTTTGCTGTTTCTGGCTGGTTTGATTGCAGGCCCGTTTACTGGTTATCTCAATCCGGCGGCGGATTTCGGTGATGTTTACCGCCCGATGATTTCTCTTGCTGTCGCGATTATCCTGTTTGAAGGTGGCCTGACGCTTAATTTCAAGCAGATTCGCGAGACCTCCAAAGGCGTCCGACGCATCATTCTATTTGGCGGACCAATGGTGTGGGCCTTAGGCACGTTGGCTGGCCACTACGTGGGCGGGCTGTCTTGGCAGACCGCAATCCTGCTCGGCGCCATCCTGATCGTCACAGGCCCTACTGTCATCATGCCTCTGCTGCGCCAGGCACGTCTGAAATCACGGCCCGCTTCACTATTGCGCTGGGAAGCAATAGTCAACGATCCGATCGGCGCTCTTTGCGCGGTCATATCGTTCGAAATCTTTTTGGTTTTGAACAATGTGCACAACGCCGAAAATTTAATAACCCATGGCCTTGCCGCAGGCTTGATCGCCCTGCCCGGCGCATATTTTCTGGCAAAGGGCCTGGTTTGGCTTTTCATCAATGGACAAATTCCTGAATTTCTGAAAGCTCCAGTATTGGTGGCAACCGCTCTGGCGGCAAATGCTGTCACCAACATGTTCCTCGAAGAAGCCGGCCTTTTGACTGTCACAATTATGGGCATCACCATCGCAAACTCGCGCATGGCAAGCCTTGCGGAAATGCGGCGTTTCAAGGAAACCATTACCATCATGCTGGTTTCTGCAGTCTTCATTCTGCTGACAGCCTCATTGCAAATGGAAACAATTCTGAGTCTCGGTTGGGAAGCGGCGGCTTTTGTTTTCGCAATTCTGTTCGTCGTTCGCCCGGTTGCTATTTTCCTTGCAACAATCGGAGCGGGCCTCAGCTGGCAAGAGCGCGTATTATCCGCATGGATTGCTCCTCGCGGTATTGTGGCTGTCGCAGTGGCCGGTCTTTTCGGCGCTACTCTCGTTGAACAGGGAATTGAAGACGGCAACAAGATGATTGCCTACACCTTTGCCGTCGTGGCTTCGACTATTGTTCTGCATGGCTTCAGCCTTCCGATCCTCGCACGTTTGCTGGATCTTCGTTCCGCTGCAAAACCTGGAATACTAATCGTTGGCGGATCGCCCTGGAGCGTTGCCTTTGCCGAGCGATTGAATGCTCTTGAAATCCCAACCATGATTGCCGACGAAAACTGGAACCATCTGCGCCATGCCCGCTCGAAAAATCTACCGACCTTTTTTGGCGATGTTTTGTCTGAGCATGCCCACCATGAAATCAATCTGAATGTCTGGGGAAGCGTCATTACAGCAACGGACAATGATGCCTACAACGCTCTGGTTTGCACCGAATTCGGTCCAGAAATTGGCCGCAACCGTGTTTTCCAAATTGGCGATAGAGGTGGAGAAAACCATAAACGGGAATTGCACTTTACGGTTGGTGGGCGTTCTTTGACCAAGCCGGGCCATGATTATTCCGAATTGAATGAACGCTTGCGGGATGGTTGGACTTTTAATGCAACAAGGATCACTAACGAATTCTCTTTTGAAGAATATACCCAGAGCAGACCCGAGGCATCGATTATTTTATTCTGGATAAAATCTGGCGGCGAATTCGTTTTTGCAACGACCAATCCCAATTCAACGCCTCAGATAGGTGCGAGAATTATTTCCTTTGGCATGTCTCCAGCCTCCAAGGACAGTGGCAATACCTCTATCTCAACAAATATGGATACCTCGAAATGAATCAGGTCAGATTATTCTTCGAGCTTCCACAAGTCGCTGTCGCAAAAACGTCTGCGCTTGTTGAGGATATTTTCGAAGAAGACGGCATACCCGTGTCATCTTTCGAGATTGATGAAGACAAGGGCGTTTGGGCGCTATCCCTATATCTTGACGCAGACCAGTCGGACGATGCCCGAGATCGATTGTTAGCCTGCCTGAAAACCATTTCTGTTGAGCCGGAACTCCAAACGGAAATCCTGGAGGAAACCAATTGGGTGGAAAAAACACTTCAGGAGCTTGCGCCCGTCCGTGCAGGGCGATTTGTGGTTCATGGTAGTCATGATGCCGGATGCGCCGCTCCCAATGAACACTCGGTCCTGATTGATGCAGGAATGGCCTTTGGCACGGGCCATCACGGCACAACAGCCGGATGCCTAGCGATGATAGATCGGGAACTCAAACGCAAAACGCCCTGGAACGCTCTAGACCTGGGCAGCGGTACCGGAGTGCTGGCAATAGCGATTGCAAAGGCTGCCAGAATTCCTGTTCTCGCCAGCGACATCGATCCGGTGGCTGATCAAATCGCCAAACAGAATGCAAAACTCAACGGGGTTTCAGCGTTTGTAGAATCAATCACATCAACTGGCTTTAACAACAGGCGTTTCATGGACTGGACGCCGTTTGATTTGGTTGTTGCAAATATTCTGGCAGGACCCTTGCAGGCCATGGCTCACGAATTATCAACCCATCTCGCCAGCAAGGCGACAGTGATTTTGTCGGGCTTGCTGCCCCATCAAAAACCCCGTATCGTGGCAACCTACAGGGCAAATGGTCTGGCCCTCGATCATGCGCATTATCAAAATGGATGGATGACGCTGGTCTTTAGAAACATGGCTTGAGGCAAACAACAGACACAAAAAAAGGCGGAAGATCCGCCTTCAATTTGCTTTGATAACAAGCTTACAGATTGATCGCTGAGGAAGCATTGCGAGCCAACTCTTTACGGTCATAACCGCCTGCGCGCAAAATTTCGTCATCAAGAGTCAAAAGGGTCGCATTTACCTGACGCTGAGCTTGTCTCTGACGAGCTGCAATAATACGGCGACCGAATTCTCCAAAAATAGACATATGTGCATCCTTTCCATGAAACACTGTGTCCTCCCGCTATTGAAGCTATGTTTGAAGGCGCCTTTTAACAAGGGTCAAAGCCGCAAACGACCCTTGCAAATAACACATGGCTGCGCTTTATGGGATTATCTTTTAATGGCAATTAGGGCCTGCACTGACATGTTTCAGTCCTTTGAATCAAAAACAAACCCGGCCTCTTCCATCAAAATCATTGCCGCTTTGCGAAAAGTAATGAAGCGTGAAAATATCGACTGGTTTCTGGTTCCCCATGCCGACGAACATCAAAACGAATACCTACCCACAAGAGCCGAACGCCTGGCCTTTCTAACCGGTTTCACCGGCTCTGCAGGCTATGCGATGGTTGGTCTTGAGAAGGCATACATATTTGTCGATGGTCGCTATACGGTTCAGGCTGCAAGCCAGGTGGATCAGGAAGTTTTTGCAATCAAGGACCTTATTTCACAATCTCCTTCGCAATTTGCCGAAACGATTGTCCGCTCTTCACAAGTGATCGGCTATGATGCTTGGCTGATGACCATTGGCCAAAAGAAAACCTGGCAGAACCAAGCTAAGAAATTAGGCGCCAAACTTAAATCCATTTCCAATCTGATTGACGAGGTCTGGGTCGATCAACCCGGCTCGCCAAACGGAAAGGCATGGCTGCATCCCGTTCAATATGCCGGATGCAGTGTTCCTGAAAAACTGCAGCGCCTGCGCGAAGTGCTTCGCGAAGATGGCGCGGACATGCTCTTGCTTACAGATCCGGCGTCCCTCGCCTGGGCATTCAATTTGCGCGGCAGCGACCTCATTCATAATCCTCTAGCATTGGGTTGGGTGATTATTCCCACGGATGCCGCCACCAAGCCGATAATCTTCATCAATCTGAACAAGCTAAGCGATACTGATCAATCAGAACTCGCCAAAACGGCCGAACTGTTGTCTGTGGAAGATCTTGGAAAAACAATCAGCGCCTTATCAAAAGACAAATCCGTTCACTGCGACCCTGCATTGGTTGCCTCTCATCTCGGAGAAATGATTGAAAAAAGTGGCGGTAAGCTGATCGAAAAACGGGATCCGGTTATTCTGCTTCGCGCAGTCAAAAACGATATCGAGCTGGAAGGCGCTCGCAATGCCCATATCAGAGATGGCGTTGCAATGGTCCGCTTTCTTGCATGGCTGGACGCTCAACCCCATGGCTCTGTAACGGAGATTTCTGCAGCTCAGCAGCTGGAAAAAATGCGTTTTGACACCGCCAAAGACATGGGTAGCAATCTCAGGGAAATCTCATTCGACACAATCTCCGGCGCTGGCGCCCATGGCGCAATAGTCCACTATCGCGTCACTCAAGACACCAACGCAGTGCTCCAAGCCGACACACTCTATCTGGTCGATAGTGGTGGGCAATATCTGGATGGAACAACAGACATCACCAGAACCATTGCTATTGGCACGCCGCCCCAATCAGCCGTTGATGACAACACGCTCGTATTGAAAGGCCATATCGCCATTGCTACCGCACGTTTTCCAAAGGGCACAAGAGGCGTCGATATAGACGGTCTGGCGCGCATGCCCCTATGGCAAAACGGCAAGGACTATGCCCATGGAACCGGCCACGGCATCGGCTCCTATCTCAATGTCCATGAAGGCCCGCAATCAATATCAAAACGAGCGATGGAGCCATTCCTGCCCGGTATGATCGTCTCTAATGAACCGGGCTATTACAAAGAAGGCCAATATGGCATTCGCATCGAAAATCTTGTAATTGTCAGCGAGGAGCCCGTTGTTTCTGGCGGCGACCATCCAATGCTGGGTTTCGAAACGATTACCCTATGCCCCATTGACCTTCGCCTGATCAACAAGACGCTTTTGAACGAGACAGAAATCGATTGGCTTAATGTTTACCACACCAGGGTTTACAAAACTCTGGCTCCGCATTTGTCTCAGTCTGATGAGGCTTGGCTTAAACAGGCAACAAAGCCCCTTTAAGCTGATTCAGCTTACGCTCAAACAGTCGATGTTTTAGCTTAGCCCTGCTGCGCGTAGAGCGACCAGTGTCACCAAGCCGAACACAATCACGATAATTGGCTGAAATTTGAAGCAAGCCAATCCGGCAACAACAAGGGCAATCACCTCGGCAGGTCCGGAGCTGAAGGCCGGCGGAACGACAAGTGTGGTGATAACCGCCGCAGGAACCGCTTCCAATCCGGCATTGACACTACGTGGAATATTCTTGAATTTTGAGAGAAACACATAACCGCTGAAACGGGTCACATAGGTCAATAGGCCCAGAACCAAAATCAGTAGCGGCACTTCGTAGGCCGTGTAAAAAGATATCATCTCAGCCATCGGACATCCGATCATCAATCGACTGGGTTTGCCCAAAACCATTGCGCCACAGGCTTGCGATAACCGCAGCTGAAATACCCGCCAATGCCCCCAGTGAAATATGCCAGGGTGCTCCAAGCGTTTTATGAACCCCTACCGAAACAATCGCACTGACCAACACAACGGGCAAAAAATTGTTCCGTTTTCTAAAGCCCATCAGGATGGATAAAAAATAGATCGGCAGGACGAAATCGAGACCAATTACGGCGGGATCATTGATCAGTTTTCCCGAAAGCGCCCCCAAAAAAGTGGCGATAATCCAAAGAAAATAGCACGGCAAACCGAAGGCAAAATAATAACTTGGGCTAACCCATTTGGCCCCTGTTTGGTTGTTATATCTGTTTTCGATCGAGGCAAATTGCAGATCAGTCAACAAAAACAAAGCGGCTGTTTTTTGCCAAAAAGAATAGCGACTAATTTTATTGGTGACCGCTGCCGAATATAAAATATGCCGAAAATTCACGGCAAAAACCGCTAACATCACAGACCATACAGGAACGCCAAGGCCGTAGACTTCTAGAAACACAAACTGGCTAGCTCCCGCAAAGAGCGCCACACTCGACCATACGGTCATTGCCACGCTATGGCCCGCTGCGCTGCTTGCTGCGCCGAACATCGTGCCAAAAGCCGCGATTGGTAAAATCAAGGGCAGAACATCCCGAACACCTGCAAGACGATCAGAGTTTCGTACCGCATTATCATCAGGAATGATTTCAGCTAAAGGTCCTTCATCAACACTCATGAATTGCCGCCTGGCTTCACAAGTTCGAACCAGCCGTCTTCATCCATGGTCTCAACACCAAGCGCTTCGGCTTTTTTCAATTTGGAACCTGCCCCCGGCCCGGCAACCAGAATATCTGTCTTTGAAGATACTGAACCGGAAACTTTTGCGCCAAACCGTTCGGCCATCGCCTTTGCCTCATCCCGCGTCATGCGCTCCAATGAGCCCGTGAACACAATTGTTTTGCCAGCGACAGGTGATGAGGTGTCCGCTTTTTCCGGCGCAACAGGTTCTATTTCACTGAGCAAATCTTCATAAATTTTGACATTGCCTTCTTCGCTGAAAAACTCCCGCAAGGCCGAGGCGACTGTCGTACCAATGCCATCAATGGCGAGCAATTCCGCCATCGCGGTTTCTTCACCATTATCCTTGGCTGTGTCTTTGCCCGAAGCAATGGTTTTCATGGCCTCAGTGAAATCCTCCACTGAACCATAGGCTTTGGCTAGGTCCTTTGCCGTTTGCTCGCCTACATGGCGAATACCAAGGCCAAAGATAAAGCGATAAAGATCAATTTTCCGGCGCTCATCAATTGCGTCAAAAAGCTTTGCGGCACTGGTCGTTCCCCACCCTTCTCGATCTTTCAGCTTTTTCAAAGAAGCCTGATCAGCCTCTCGGAGCTTGAAGATATCCGCTGCATTTTTTAACATTCCATCGCGGTAAAATGCCTCAACCTGTTTGTCGCCAAGCCCGTCGATATCAAACGCATTGCGCCCAACAAAATGTTTCAGCCGCTCAATAGCTTGTGCCGGGCAGATCAGTCCGCCACTGCATCGTTTGACCGAGTCAATTTTACCCGAGCCCGCATTCACTTCGCGAACCGCATGACTGCCGCATTCCGGGCATTTGACTGGAAACACGAATTTGGGCGCGTCATCAGCACGCTTTTCCAAATCCACATCCAATATCTGGGGAATAACATCGCCTGCCCGCTGGATCATGACCGTATCACCGATGCGCAAATCCTTTCCATCCCTGATAGGCTGGCCATCATTGCCAATGCCCTTGATATAATCCTCATTGTGCAATGTCGCATTGGTCACGACTACGCCGCCGACAGTAACCGGCTCCAGCCTTGCAACTGGGGTTAATGCGCCCGTGCGACCAACTTGAATTTCAATATCCTTTAAAACCGTCCAGGCTTTTTCAGCCGGAAATTTGTGTGCGATTGCCCAGCGCGGATTGTTCGCGCGAAATCCAAGCCTTGTTTGCAGTTCAAGATCATCGACCTTGTAGACAACACCATCAATGTCATATTCAAGTGCAGCACGGCCTTCTTCAATCTCGTGATAATGCGCCAGCAATGCCTCTGGCTCGGTAAAGACTTTCATCAAGGGATTGATGACAAAGCCCCATTCGCCAAGTTTTTTGACCATTCTCATTTGTGTGGCGGCTGGCAAAGCGCTCATCTCACCCCAGGCATAGGCAAAAAACCGTAACGGGCGCTGCGCTGTTACCGCACTATCAAGCTGCCGCAGGGAACCAGCGGCCGTGTTGCGTGGATTGACGTATAGGGGCTTACCTTCGGCCTCCATTCGGACGTTTAGTTCGGCAAATGAGCGCTTGGTCATATAGACCTCACCGCGCACTTCAACCACTTCGGGAATGTCATTACCAGCCAGCACAGTGGGAATATCCGAAATGGTTTTCGCATTTTCAGTAACATTCTCGCCCACCACACCATCGCCTCGTGTTCCGGCGCTAACCAGGCGGCCATTTTCATAGCGAAGAGAAAGCGACAAGCCGTCAATTTTTGGCTCTGCAGTCAACTCTGGCGCTGCATCCAGCTTCAGGAATTTAATAATCCGGGACCAAAAATCAGTAACATCTTCATCACTGAAGGCATTGCCCAGAGAAAGCATGGGGACGGAATGAGTAATCTTTTCAAATTTATCAAGGGCAACATAGCCCACCCTCTTGGAAGGTGAGTCGTCACGGATCAGATCAGGAAACCGCTGCTCTATCGCAAGATTGCGACGACGCAGGCCATCATAGGCAGCATCGCTGATCTCAGGCGTATCGCCCCCGTGATAAAGGGCATCATGTCTCAAGATTTCTACCGAAAGGCGCTTGAGTTCCTGCTCTGCCTGATGGCGGGACAGCGCATCAACCGCAAGATCAGCAGGCTCATCGAAAAGACTATTCATAACAATGCTGCACCAATATTGAAAAACGCCAAGCGCCTATTGGTTTATCAAACACCCATCGATGCGCAAGCTTTTAGAATTGCCAAACCAAATTACTCGGCGTGGTACAGATTTTTCTGAAGCTTCGAGATTTTACTAAAGCGTGAATATTCGCGGCGATCGAAAAGTTTCTGTTGGCTGCGCGTCTTACGAATGACCCGGTTCAATTTATAGCCAGCAAAAGCACCCATATCCTTGCAACCAAGGCGTGTATGGCCCTTCATGGTCTTGATCTCTTTCTCAAGCGCCTTGGCGCCTTCCTGAGCGATCTTGCCATGTTGCAATTCATGGCGCTTCAATTCTTTGTAAAACGCCATCCAGTGATTGCGCATTTCCCGCGATGCACTGCCACTATTCACCCATTTGGGATAGATATACTCAACATTCAGCGTGATATCGACTTTATCAACTACACAGCGTCCGTTTTTGACGACAATTTTTGGCTCGGAATAATCAAAATTATACCGGGTTGCCGCAATCGCATGGGAAATCGTGATCGCTTTACGGCTCTCCTTCAGCATCGAGTCGTTTAACGATTTTCCATTTCTGCCGCGCACTTTGTAATAGATGGTTTTGGCTTTCACCTTAACGCCAGCCGAGGCATCCGTGATCATAATGGGAGAAGCAGACATTCCCATAAGAGCAGCCGCAACAATCAAAAATTTCTTGGAAAACTTCAACTTCGGGCGCTCCTTATTCAGCACAAATCACTGGCTACAATAACGAGCCTTTGAGCAAATGATGTGTTGAAAACTACAGAGTGTCAAGATGTCCAACTGAGATAGAAGGTCGTCTAAACGTAAATGTAACAGAGTTAAGCAGCTGTCTGATTGATCAACTGGTCAGCTGCCGCGCGCGCCTCGTCGGTGATGCTGGCGCCGGCAAGCATACGGGCGATTTCCTCGCGGCGCTCCAGATCATCAATCGAACGGATAGCCGTTGCCACCCGCCCTGTTGCATCGCTTTCAACGACATTTTTGGAAATCACAAAATGACTGACGGCCCGCGCAGCCACTTGCGGCGCATGAGTAACCGACAAGACCTGCACCTGGCCTGCCAGCCTGCGCAGCCGCTTGCCAATGGCGTCGGCAACTGCCCCGCCTACACCGGTATCGATTTCATCAAATACCAGCGTCGGCGCTGATCCTTTATCAGCCAGTGCTACTTTCAATGCCAAAAGAAAACGCGATAACTCTCCCCCGGAGGCAACCTTTATCATTGGTCCGGCATTGGAACCGGGATTGGTTTGAACCCAAAATTCGATCTGATCTATTCCATCTTCACCCGGGGTCTCTTCCACAATCTTTTGTTCGACCATGAATACGGCTTGCTCAAGCTTCAGGGCAGGTAGTTCTTTCATGACCTCTTGCGAAAGCCTGTCGGCAGCATCTTTGCGCGAAGCAGACAATTCACGCGCTTTAGTAAAATAGTCTTCCTTCAGCGCCGCAAGTTCCTTGTTCATAGCGCCAAGGCGGTCTTCACCAAAATTGAGATTGTCCAGATCATCAGATAGCTTGACAGTCAGTTCCGGCAGATTTTCAACAGCGACAGAATATTTGCGTGATGCCGCCCTTAATGCAAACAAACGCTCTTCTGCCATTTCAAGTTCTTTTGGATCAAACTCGCTGTCTCGCAGAGCGGTTTCCAGTTCACTTTGGGCCAAATGAAGCGCATCAAGGGCAATATCCAGCTGATTAAGCGCCTCTTCCATCATTCCAGGGGTTTCCTGCGCTTTTCGCGCCAACTGCTTTGCGAGCGCTGTTAAGGCTGGAATTGGCGATGAATTGCCCGAAAGCAGGTTCACTGCTTCATCAAGATCGGCGGTTATGTTTTCAGACTTCATCATCCGCTGGCGTTGATCGGCCAATGCCACCTCTTCGCCGGGTTCAGGCGCAAGAGCGGTCAATTCAGCGACACTGTCGGTCAGATAATCGGCCTCACGGCGCGCCTCTTCCACCTGTTTTTTCAAAGCATCGCGATCGCGGCGCAGCTTTTGCCAGGCTTTCCATTTTTGCCCAACCAGATCCACCTGCAGATCCAGCCCGCCAAATTCATCCAGCAGACTGCGGTGGACTGGTGTCTCCAGCATTGCCCGTTCGTCGTGCTGGCCATGCAGTTCCACAAGCTGCACCCCGATTTCACGCATAAAACCGACCGATACCGGTTGATCATTGATATAGGCTTTGCTGCGACCATCAGAGGATTGAACCCGTTTCAGCAGCAAATAGCCCTCATGGGAGATGCCGTTATCGTCCAGCTGGTGCATCACCGTATGGCCGCTCGGCAAATCAAACATTGCCGTCACTTGCCCCTGAGCAACACCATTGCGTACCAGGCGGCCGTCGCCTCGGGCGCCTATGGCTAGAGACAAAGAATCAAGAAGGATGGATTTACCAGCACCAGTCTCACCCGTAAGCACGGAAAGACCATGACCGAATGTAATGTCCAGACGTTCGATCAATACGATGTCGCGGATCGATAACTGAACCAGCATAAGCGTTTATGACCGGTTGAAATCAGGACTTGGAACTTGCAACTTGCGGTCAACTTTGGCCAGCCAGGATTTTGAATTCCTACGCGGTTCCAAACCGCCGGTGCGCAATAGACTTACCGAATCGGCATACCATTGACTGTCCGGGAAGTTATGTCCCAAAACCGCTGCCGCATCCTGTGCTTCGCTTGCCAATCCCAATGACATGTAAGATTCGGTCAAACGGGCCAACGCCTCTTCAATATGACGGGTATCCTGATAGTCCTCAGCAACTTCACGGAATCGATTGATAGATGCCAGAAACTCACGGCGCTCCATATAATAGCGGCCTGTCAACATTTCCTTGCCAGCAATCTGGTCACGGGCAATACGCATTTTTGCCTTCGCGTCCTCAACATATTCGCTGTCGGGATACCGTTCTGTCAAAGCCAGCATGGCGTTATAGGCGCGGCCAGTGTCTGACTGGTCACGGGTTACATCCGGTATTTGACGGAAGTAAGACATGCCAACTAGATATTGTGCATAGGCTGCTTCCTTGTCACCGGGGTAAAGAGCGACATAACGCTGTCCATAGGCAACTGTTTCAGAATACGCGCCCTGACGATATGAAATAAACGTCTGCATGATCAAAGCCTTGCGGGAATACTCCGAATAAGGATGCTGCTGGTCAAGTATAGCGAGCTTCTTCTGGGCGCGGCTAAACTTACCTTGATCGAAACTCGCCAATGCCTGATTATAAAGTTCATCAGCGGGTTGAATATTATCAACAAAATCACTGCTGCTGACTTCACTTGATTTGCATGACGAGAGCGTTGCAGCGCCGGTAAGAACCATCGCCACCAGTGAAACTTGTCTGACTACATTTGAAATTTTCATAACGCTGTCTTCAACCATTAAAAATTTAGCTACAGTCACTGCAAACAATCAGCTCTTTGCAATTTAGAGCAAATCCGTCATTTCGGTAAGTATTTTCAGCTTCTGTTGCCCTTCAAATACCGCAACATTAGGGCAGCGTAAACACCCACAACGAAATAGTGCAAATAGTTGTTAAAGTCGATCTTCATATTTGAATATGAAATTTGATAAATAATGGCTTAAAAAAGTACCGCCGCATAGGCAGGAGCACCCACAGCAACCATGTCATTAGGACTTACGCGAGGCTGGGAAGACGTTGCCTCAACAAAGTCAAACGCGCTCTTGTCAGACAAAAGAGCCTGTAAAACCAATGCGTTAAGTTTGTGGCCACCGCGATAAGACCGATAACAACCCAGGATCGGAGCCCCAGCCAGCGCCAAGTCACCAATAGCATCCAATGTCTTGTGACGTACAAATTCATCTTTGTAACGAAGGCCGTCAGGATTGATCACGCGATTATCATCGCCGATGACGACGGAATTTTCTAGCGATGAGCCGAGCGCATAACCAGCCGCCCATAGACGTTCCACGTCTTTCATAAAACCAAATGTTCGTGCGCCGCTCAAATCTTTGGAAAATGTCGCTGCGGTCAGATCGCTTGCATATTTCTGATTGCCGATAGCTTCGCTGTCAAAATCGATTTCAACCTCAAAACGAGTTCCTGAATGAGGGATAAACTCGCCCCATGAAGCGCCCATATCAACGCGGACCGGACGGTTGACGCGGATATAGCAGCGCAATGCGCTCAAAGTACGAATTCCGATTTGGTTGACCGCATCGACAAATACGCGTGAACTTCCGTCCATCACAGGAACTTCATTGCTGTCGATCTCTACAATCACATTGTCTACATTAAGCGCACGAAGGGCTGCCATCAAATGCTCGACCGTTGCGATATAAATGCCATTTGCCTGACCGAGAACGGTGCAAAGGTCCGTAGAGCTTATTGAGGTGAAAGTGGCAGGAATATCTTCAATATTGCCGGTCTTTGGGCAGGTGACGTTAAACACGATACCGGTGTTTTCGTCAGCAGGTAAAAGGGTCATTGAAACCGGCTGGCCTGAGTGAACGCCTATACCGTTAAAGTCAATTTTTTGACGAAGTGTAGTCTGGAATCCTAGCAAGGTCTGTTCCATTCCCCAAAGCGGTTTCACTCAATCTGAAGCACAAACTGATACGTTAAGTATCATTCCCCATTATGCCAAAGACGTTTATCGAAAGATCGAGTCGATATCTCTGTAGTGTGTTTATAGATGCACTCATGCAAATCCAAATCACGCTTTCTTACTTTTTGTAACGCTACACATTTACGTAGCGTAATTTTACATCATAAATACAAAAGGTTAACAAAAATTAACTCCCGAAACAAAGTTCCGGGAGTTAAATGGCCTGCTGTCATCGCAAATGGTCGATGAACAATATTTTAGTTCGCCTGACGCCGCAAGAAGGACGGAATATCCAACTGGTCTTCGTCATTTAGTGGACGGGCCGCAGGTGCCTGGCGACCGGTATGATCCATATGTCCACCCGACTGTTGAGCCGTTCTTGGAGCATAAGGGCTTTCGCTGTCGCGTGGCTGCTGGACTTGTTGAACCGGAGTAGGTCTCGGCGTTGCCGCTACAGGAGCTGCAGGCGCTTCAGGCTTTGGATCCTGACGAACCTGTGGTTCATGATGGTCACGACCCCCAAAACCGTTTTTCAGCTTTTGAAGCAAGCTCATCGGGCTGCCTTCACGGCTCGCATGAACCTCTGGTGCTTGAGGCTCTGCTGCCTTTTTGGCGAATGCAGGAAAATCCTCAACCGATGGCATTGAGCTGGAAACAGGAGCCATAGCCGGCTTTTCCGGCGCAGGCGGAACAAAACGCTCGCTGCTTGGTGACAATTCAGCTTCCAGTGCGGATTTGAAATCATCATCGAGTTCATTTTTCGACGCTTCAGGAACCCGCTTCAAAGGCTCAATCCGCACACCATTGCCAGCGATACCTGCTGGACGTGGTGCCGGGCTTGCCGGTTTTGGAATTTCCAAGGCGGCACTGATTTGGGCTATTTTGGCTTGCGGTGTTAAGACTGAAGTTTGCGGCGCAGCAACAGGTGCTACGCTGGAGACTGTCTGGCGTGCTACAGCATCTGTGCGAGTAGGCACAGCAACTGGTGCAGCAGCACCGGCAGAGTTATCAATACCAGTTGCAACTACTGACACACGGAAGATGCCATCAAGGCTCTCATCAAATGTTGCGCCAACAATGATATTGGCTTCTGAATCGATCTCCTCACGAATGCGGGTTGCAGCTTCATCAACCTCAAACAAGGTCATGTCACGGCCACCGGTAATCGAAATCAACAAGCCCTGAGCGCCACGCATGGATGTCTCATCCAGCAATGGATTTGAAATCGCAGCTTCTGCAGCTTGCATTGCACGACCATCGCCGGAGCTTTCGCCGGTACCCATCATTGCCTTGCCCATTTCGCGCATCACAGAGCGAACATCAGCAAAATCAAGATTAATCAGGCCTTCCTTGACCATCAGATCGGTTATGCAGGCAACACCTGAATAAAGAACTTGGTCTGCCATGCCAAAAGCATCAGCAAAAGTTGTCTTGTCATTGGCAATTCGGAAAAGGTTCTGGTTAGGAATAACGATCAGCGTATCGACATTTTTCTGGAGTTCGATAATGCCCTCTTCCGCCGTTTTCATGCGGCGACCGCCCTCAAACTGGAACGGTTTGGTAACAACACCAACTGTCAAAATGCCCATTTCGCGGGCCGCTTTGGCAACCACCGGCGCCGCGCCAGTTCCTGTACCACCGCCCATACCGGCTGTTACGAAACACATATGCGTTCCAGCCAGATGATCCTGAATTTCTGTCAGGCATTCTTCAGCAGCAGCTCCGCCAACCTGTGGCTGAGATCCGGCGCCAAGGCCTTCGGTTACATCAACACCCAGTTGAATAACGCGTTCCGCTTTTGACATGGCAAGCGCTTGCGCATCGGTGTTTGCCACAACAAACTCGACACCTTCAAGACCGCCATTGATCATGTTATTGACAGCATTGCCGCCGCCGCCGCCAACACCGAATACGGTGATTTTTGGCTTCAGTTCCCGAATATCGGGCTTTTGCAGGTTAATAGTCATATCCTCGTCTCCAAATTTGTTCCGGATTGACTGCCGTCTGCCAGAACCTTTTCCACCGAACCCGTCACCAGGCCGGAATTCCTAAAAACTGTCTCTTAGCCAACTGCTAAGCCGATGAAATGCGCCACCTGTCCCGGTCATCTGCGCTGGCGCGGACGAACGGATCGTTGATCCATATTCAATTTGTGAAATCTGCGGATAAACCATCAAGCCAACCGCTGTTGAAAATGCCGGGCCTTTGGCAGCATCCGGCATCCCCTTGATACCCATGGGACGGCCAATCCGAACATTCTTGGACATAATTCTGCGTGCAAGTTCACCAACTCCGTTGAGCTGGCTTGCCCCACCCGTCAGAACAATGCGCTTTCCAACTGCATCCGCAAAACCTGAGCGTGCTAAACGGTCACGCATCAATTCCAGGGTCTCTTCGATGCGCGGACGAATAATCCGTGTCAGATGGGATTTTGGAACCTGCTGGATTCCATCTTCATCTTGCGGGTCAATTGAAGGAACAGAAACTATGTCGTCGCCATCGCTTGCTCCGGCTAGAACCGAGCCGTGCAATACCTTCAAACGCTCCGCATCATCCAGACGTGTTGAAAGACCGCGGGCCAAATCCATCGTTACATGATGGCCGCCAACGGCTATCGCGTCGCAATAAATAAATCTGCCGTTCAGGAATACCGAAAGCGTGGTGGTTCCGCCGCCCATATCAATACAGGCCGAACCCATTTCACTTTCATCATCCACAAGTGCCGCAAGACCAGAGGCATAAGGCGTGGCAACCATCGCTTCGATGGATAAATGAGCGCGGTTGATGCAGAGCTCCAGATTGCGCAGAGGCGCATTTTCGGCAGTTAGCACATGCATATCAACGCCAAGCTGGTGACCTACCATGCCGCGCGGGTCGCTAATGCCCTGCTCGCCGTCCAACGTAAAACCGATTGGCAAAGAATGAACTACTGAACGATCAGGAGCCATGGCATGTTGAGCGCCGGCTCCAAGAACTTGTGAAATATCTTTTTCAGTGATGGCATGGCCATCGATTTCAATATCCGCAGAAAAAGCCTCGCTCACTAAACGCCCTGAGGAAACATTGACGATCAGTGATTCTACCGTAACGCCTGCCATTCGCTCTGCTGCATCAACAGACATGCGTATTGCTTGCTCTGCCGCATCTAGATCAACAATAACGCCGGACTTGATGCCGCGTGAACGCTGATGGCCAATGCCGATCACTTCCATCTGATGGGTGCGACCGGGTAGCACGCCGCTTTCTTCACGCGGTGTCAGGCGAGCAATCATACAGCAGACTTTTGAAGTGCCCACATCCAGAATACTGACAACTGTAGGCCGCTTCATGGATAAAGGCTTCATGCCGGGAATGAACCCGTTATTCTGTAGAAGGCTCATGTGCTTCTCGCCTTCTTGGACTTGGTCAGCATTTCGATTTGTTCTTCGCGCCTGGCACGCACCAATTCTTTGGCTTCCTCATTCATGCGCACTACAAGACGATCCTTGAAACGCAAATCCACGCGGTCAATATCGCGAAGCAAAAGCTCTGTATCGCGCTCAAACTGAACAAAGCGTTTCAACTCTCGTGCCTGCCCTTCTTCGGGCAACATGATGGTAATGCCTTCTTTTGTTTCAATGTCCCAGCGGCGCTCACCAACGCGGATAAGCGCTTTGGCACCTACGGCAAGTTCCGGTAATTGTTGCAGCAAGGCAACAATGTTTGCAGCTTCCACTTCAGCGCCTTTACCAACCACCAATGGCAATTGGTCTTTTCTGCCATCATTTTCAGACAGGACCAGACCTTTGCGATCAATCAGGAAGAGGCCATGCTCATTTTGCCAAAGGGCAAAAGGCGTGCGCTCTTCTATTTTGATAGCCAGTTTGTTTGGATAAACTTTTGATACGGTCGCATCAGCAATCCACGGATTCGACTTCAACAAGTCTCGGGCAACAGCAACATCGTATGAAAGAATTGAAGTGCCGTGGTCAGGCGCAAGCAAATTCACAACTTCGAGATCGGATACTTCACGATTGCCATCAACCTGGTAAGCCTCGATTGCGATACCCAGACCAACAGCTACTTTCGAGTTAATCTTTTGAAGGTCGTTCGACTGGATCGTGTAACCGCTGCCGACAACCAAAGCGACAAGCACACCGAAGCCAATCATACCGCGTTTGGAAACCCGAAAGCCGCCATTCATGATCCGCATCGTGGTACGCACCGGCTTTCTCAGAACGCGAGGAAGCACCAAGCCATGATCGTTTCCGATATGAACTTGATCGTTTTGCTTTTGATTGGCGTTACGGCCTATCGATTGCAACTTGCGTCCTCCACCATCCAACTAACGAGTTCTTCAAAACTGTGTCCTGCATGCGCGGCTAATTCAGGTACGAGCGATGTTTCTGTCATCCCTGGCTGGGTATTAACTTCCAACCAGATCAGCTCTCCCGTCCCCATCAATCCATCGTCAAGTCGGAAATCTGAACGGCTAACACCCCTGCAACCAATAGCCTGATGCGCTCTAAGGGACATTGTCTGTATTTTTTGGTAAATATTTGGTTTAATTTTTGCCGGACACTCGTGTTTTGAGCCTCCAGGGGCATATTTTGCGTCATAATCGTAGAATTGATGCCCGTCCGAGAGGATTTCGGTTACCCCAAGGGCAACATTTCCCATCACCGCGCAGGTTAATTCACGTCCAGGGATGAATCTTTCCACCATGATTCGCTCCCCATAGGGCCAATCTTTGGAATATAATTCTTGGGGAGGCTGGGACTGATCTTCGCGAACAATCAGCACACCAAATGAAGAGCCTTCGTTCACAGGCTTGATCACATAAGGCGGAGCCATCACATGCTTTTCCGCCGCCTCAAGCCGGCTCATCACCTTTGCTTCGGCAACGGGAACGCCAACCCGTTTCACGATGGTTTTCGCCATTTCCTTGTCCATTGCCAGAGCAGAGGCCAGAACGCCTGAATGGGTATAGGGAATTTGTAGCAGTTCAAGCACGCCTTGAATGCCGCCATCTTCACCAAAGGGGCCGTGCAATGCATTAAACACCACGTCGGGTTTCAGCTCTTTGAGCACTTCGACAACATCACGGCCCATATCAACTTCGGTGACGTTGTAGCCGGCATTTCGCAAAGCTTGAGCGCAAGGCTTGCCAGTGGCAAGTGAAACCGGTCGCTCCGAAGCCCACCCCCCCATTAAAACCGCTACATGCTTAGCTGTCATAGCCAACTCCCCGAACCAAATATTTCGCCGGAGACGTAACCGCCAAATGTGCCCCACCACTTTCGCGCGAAACGTCGTTCCGCAAATCGGGCGACTCAATGCGCAAGCCGATTTAACTCAAGGAATCAGAGAGCTAAGCCAGTTACAAGGCCGTTTTTAAGGTTTTTTGAAAAGCGATTCTTTTTCAAGGACTAACACTGTAAACGTGAATCAGTTTCTCACGAGTAAAACCCACTTTGTCAGTAGTCTTTTGACAAGCCATGGACATTCACCAAATACTGCGCAAGGAACATAAAAAGAACATTTGAAAGAGAATATTATGCTCAGCGCCCTGTCACCCTAACTACCAGGAGTTCTGCTTTCCTATTCCGCATTCCTTTTGGCGATCGCAAGCCCCGGTCCGTGGCTATTCATGCGCTTTACGCATTGGCCTTTTCGACCAAAGGCATGGTCAGGATTTATACAAAAGCTAGACGATGGATACAGGGAACATTCAGCGTGTTTTTTGCCTTTGCCGGAATAAAACTGCTGACAAGCAGAACCTAAATTCTTAAGCTTCGAAGGGCTTAACAATCTTACCCGTTTCGAACTGCCCAATCCTTTTGATTTCCCAGTCCAGCAAGATGCCGCTTTTGGCGAAAACTTTCTCGCGCACGGTCTCGCCCAAAGTCTCAAGATCATGAGCCGTTGCATTGTCAGCATTGATCATGAAATTGCAGTGCATCTCACTCATTTGTGCGCCGCCAATTTTAAAGCCGCGCATCCCTGCCTCATCAACCAGCCGCCAGGCTGAATGGCCTCTCGGATTTTTAAAGGTAGAGCCGCCGGTTTTCTCTTTTACCGGTTGCACTGTTTCACGGTGATGCTGCACTTCATCCATCTCAGCCTGAATTTGCTCTAGAGACATTGGCGCGCCTTCAAACAAAGCCGAAGTAAAAATCAAATCTGCCGCAGCCGCGCTGTGTCTGTAAGTATAGCCCATATCGGCCTGAGACAGAATGTGGCGCTCCCCCTTACGATCAATCGCCGTCACTTCAATCAGACGATTGGTGGTTTCAGTGCCATTGGCGCCGGCATTCATGCGAAGCGCACCGCCAATACCACCGGGAATTCCATGGTAGAACGCGAATCCCCCTAACCCCGCCTCCAGCGCTTTGGCAGCGAGTTTCTTATCGAGGACCGCTGCACCCGCGCGAAGCTGGGTATCATTTACCTGCGTAACTTCGCCGAACCCTTTTGCGGACAGGCGGATAACCACGCCTTCAAGCCCGCCATCCCGCACCAACAGATTGGAACCAACACCGACTACCATAACCGGAATGTCCGACGGTAGTAGTTTCAAAAAATTGGAAAGATCATCTTGATCGGCAGGCTGAAATAGTAAATCCGCCGGTCCGCCTACGCGAAACCATGTAAGTTTCGACATGTCAGCGTCGGCCTGCAAGCGTCCACGAATGGTGGAAAGCTGATCGCCTAACCTTTCCAGAATGGTTTCACCTGACAAATCTGACCTCAGTTCTTGCCAAGGGCGTTGAGCTGCCCCTCAAGATCATAGGCCCATTTGGTGATGTCGCCAGCGCCTAGAAACACGACATAGTCACCGGGCTCGGCCACGGCAGCTACTCGCGCAGCAATATCCTGCGGCCCGGAAATAACAGATGCATTTCTGTGCCCCGCAGCCTGCAAGCCAGCAACCAGCGATTGCTCATCGGCTCCTTCAATCGGTGTTTCGCCTGCTCGATAAACCGGAGCGACCATCACCACATCAGCATCATTGAAGCAGGCGCAAAAATCATCAAACAGACTTTCAAGCCGTGTAAACCTGTGCGGTTGCTTGATTGCAATCACCTTGCCTTTTGTCGCTGCACGGGCGGCGCTCAACACAGCGGTGATTTCAACTGGGTGATGGGCATAATCGTCAAAAATCTCAACTCCATTCCACGTCCCTGTATGGGTAAACCGGCGTTTAACACCGGAAAACGCAGATATCCCTTTGTGAATACCCTCCGGGCTAACCCCAAGTTCATGGGCAACAGCAATCGCTGCAGTGGCATTGGAAACATTGTGCAGACCAGCCATCGGCAATTCCAGATCTCTGATCTCTACGAGTTTGCCGGATTTACGATCACGGATATCAACATCGAAAATGCTTTTGGGTCCTGATATTCTCAGATTGAAAAAGCGAACATCTGCCTGACGGTTTTCACCATAGGTCACAACGCGGCGGTCCGTGATTTTCGATACCATCGCTTGCACTTCAGCGTGATCGATACAGCAAACACCAAATCCGTAAAACGGAACATTCTCCACAAAGTCCCGAAAGGCCCGCTTGACCGCATCATAATTACCATAGTGATCCAGATGCTCCGGATCAATATTCGTCACAACGGCCACATCAGCCGGCAATTTCAAAAACGTCCCGTCAGACTCGTCTGCCTCGCACACCATCCAATCGCCATCGCCCAAACGCACATTGGTCCCAAGGTGGTTGATGATCCCGCCATTGATGACCGTCGGATCGAGATCGCCCGCCTCAAGCAGTGTCCCAACCATTGATGTGGTGGTGGTTTTGCCATGGGTTCCGCCAATGGCAATCGCATTTTTGAACCGCATCAATTCTGCCAGCATTTCCGCACGGCGCACCAGCGGTATTCTGCGTTCACGGGCAGCAACCCGCTCCGGGTTATCTTGTTTGATGGCACTGGAAGCAACAACCACTTCTGCATCACCCAGATTTTCGCCGCTATGGCCAATATGTACCGTGATACCTTTTGCACGCAGACGCTCGACATTGGCACTTTCGTTCTGGTCTGATCCTTGAACCTTGTAGCCAAGGTTATGAAGAACCTCGGCAATACCGCTCATGCCAATGCCTCCAATCCCGACAAAGTGGACGATACCGATGGTAGCAGGCATTTTCATTAGACTAATCCGAATTTAAAAAGACAGCGAAGTAATTTCGCCGCCGCTGATAACACATTCAACACAATCGGCAAGTCGCTTTGCCGCATCAGGTGTTCCGGTTGTTTTGGCAGCTAGCGCCATTTTCTTCATTTCGCCAGGATTATCCATCGCGGTTTGAAGAATTTCCGCCAGTTTTGAACCAGTCAATTCTGCCTGTCGAAGCACTAATCCGCCATTGGCCTTTTTCATCGCGTCAGCATTGGCAGCCTGGTCCCCGTCAAGCGAGCCGGGCAAAGGAATAAGCAAAGATGGCCGGCCAATAACTGCAATCTCCGTAACGCTGCCAGCCCCTGCTCTAGCGATCACAAAATGAGCCTTGGAAATTTCGTTGGGCAGATCGCCAAAGAATGGCGCGATTTCCGCCTTCACGCCCATCTCGTCAAAAACTCTCACCAATGCATCTTTATCTTCTTCACGCGCTTGCTGCAAAATTGAAAGTCGTGAGCGTTGCTTGGCCGATAGACCCTTTACACCCTCGGGTAATATTTCGCTGAAGAACCGTGCACCTTGACTCCCTCCAAATATAACCAGTCTGAACGGATCGTCCCTTGATCTTTCAGGATATGGCGTGTTGAGTACAGCTTCAACATTTGGCCGAATGGGATTGCCAGTTTCAATCACCGGAACTTGCGGAACTTCGCCCACCTGAGGAAAACCTACAGCAACCGCTTTCATCCGACTTGCCAGCATTTTATTAGCGCGGCCCAATATGGCGTTCTGCTCATGAACGAGGCACGGAATACCATTTCTTGAAGCCGCAAGGATCGGCGGCAAGGTTGGGTATCCTCCAAAACCAATAGCCGCCAAAGGCTTCAGATCCTTGATCAACTGCGAGCTTTGCTTATAGCCCTGATAGAGCGCGTTCAGTGCCTTCAAAATCGCAATCGGGTTCTTGGAAGCTATGGTCGCAGAACTGATCACCGACTTTTTATCAGCCGGAAAATGGTCGGCGAACCGGTTTCCCCTAACATCCGTTGCCAGGACAATTTTGTAACCGCGAGAACGCAGGATATGAGCCAGCGCTTCTGCTGGAAACAGATGTCCGCCCGTACCGCCTGCAGCAAGCAGAATGGTTCCTGTTGTCATGGTACTATTCCGCCGGTGAATAAGGTCGAAGACTTAGATCAACCGGAGAAGAGCGAAGACTATCGGTACGCCTGCGCGTGAGCGCCAATACAAAACCCATCACAATTGACATGGAAAGAAGCGATGAGCCTCCATAGGAAATAAATGGCAGGGTCATGCCTTTTGCCGGCATCAATTGAAGAGTGACCATCATATTGATCATCGACTGAATTCCAAACAGGATGATCAAGCCTGATACGGCTAGGCGAATATAGCCATCCCTCTCCTTAAGCGCCGTTGAAAGCACCCGTAAAACAATAAACGCAAAAATCGCCACCAGGATCAAACAAGCAATAATCCCGAATTCTTCTGCAGCAACAGCAAATGTGAAGTCCGTGTGACTATCCGGCAAATAGCGTTTTACTGTACCCTCGCCCGGCCCCTGCCCAAGCCATCCGCCACTGATGATCGCTTCGCGTCCAGTTTCAACCTGAAAGTTATCGCCTTCTCCCGTGATGAACCGGTCGATGCGCCCTGCCACATGGGGAAAGAAGAAATAGGCCGATGTCATACCAAATACCGCTATCCCGCCAAGGGCCGCTATCCATATCCATGACATACCTGCCATAAAGAACAGAGCGCCCCAGACAATCGCCACAAGCATGGTTTGGCCAAAATCCGGCTGGGCGATAAGCAGTGAGCCGACAATCCCAAATAAGATGATAGAGAACAAATTCCCCGGTATTTCCGGCCTTCTCGAGTTTTCCGCAAAAAGCCAGGCAGTGATAATCACAAAGGCGGGTTTTACAAATTCAGATGGCTGCAGAGAGAAACCAGCGATGGAGATCCAGCGGCGTGAGCCTTTTACTTCCGCCCCGAAAAACAAGGTCATCAATAGCATTGGAACGGCTATTGCGAATAATATAAACGCAGCACGGCGAACCTGCTTGGGCGTTAGAAACGAAAGCCCAATCATGATCGCTATGGAAGGAACCAGAAATATCGCATGGCGGATTGTAAAGTGGCTGGGCGAAAGGCCAATGCGTTCTGCAACAGGCGGACTTGCAGCAAAGGACAATAAAAATCCACTCGTAATCAGAAGCAAAATAACGCCCAATAAAGGACGATCAATTGTTCGCCACCACTCTGCTACCAGAGATCTGTCGGTCCGACTAATCATTGCATGGTCTCCTTAAGAGAGATAAATCTTTCTTGGGCGATAACGAGATTGCGAAAAGCATCTCCGCGCACTTCAAAATTCTTGTATTGATCAAAACTGGCGCAGGCCGGCGACAGCAATACAACTGGTTGATCGTGGCTGTCTTGGGCTGCATCCTTGGCAGCTTGGATAACAGCACGGTCCATTGTTTCTGATATCTCAAAGGATACGTTGGCGCTCAAAGTGGCTGCAAATTCTGGTGCTGCCTCACCGATCAAATAGGCTTTGGCAATCTTCGGAAAATATTGACGAAGGGATTCAATTCCGCCTTCTTTTGGCAAACCACCGGCAATCCAGTAAATCCGCTCAAAACTGGATAATGCTTTGGCCGCTGCATCGGCATTTGTACCTTTTGAATCATTCACAAAAAGCGTTTTACCAACCGAACCAATTTGTTCCATCCGATGAACGAGCCCCGGGAACGTAGCAAACCCCGCACCAATCTCTTCTGCGCTCAATCCGCAATCGGAGCACGCAGCCCAGGCGGCCGCTGCGTTTTGACCATTGTGATTGCCGCGCAAGGCTGGCGCATCAGCAAGATCAAACAAAACAGTCTGCTTGCCGCTCGACGCCTCAATCAATTGCGTGCCACTGAGATAAATTCCGTCACTAAGCTTATGATCGCCTGATACACAGATAACGCGTTTTGCGTCACGGGTAAGGTCTTGGGCAATGCCAATGGTAAATTCATCATCATTGCCCAATACCGCAAGTTCGCTAGCGCTGACCAAACGTTTTTTGATATTGGCGTAATTGAACATATTCCCATGACGGTCGAGATGGTCCGGAGCCAGATTAAGCAGCAACCCAACCTTTGGCTTCAGGCTTGGCGCCAGATCAATTTGGTAGGACGAGCATTCAACGACAAATATTTTATTGTCCGCAGGCTCATCAAGCGACAAAACCGCCGTCCCGATATTGCCGCCAAGCTGCACATCGCGCCCGGCATGTTTGAGCACATGGGCAATCAATGCAGTCGTAGTCGACTTACCATTGGTTCCGGTGATCGCAATGAAGGCACTATCAGGTGCCTTGGCCTGCCGCTCGCGGGCAAAAATCTCGACATCGCCAATTATCGGGATACCTGCCGCTTTGGCCAATTCCACAGTCCAATGAGGTTTTGGATGGGTCAGTGGCACTCCTGGAGCAAGCAATAATTCATCCAGCGTGGAAAAATCTAGCTGCCTGAGATCAGCCGTTTGCAGCCCCTCCTTTGCGGCATTTTCAACACTTTGGGGGTTGTCATCAAAACAGAATAACTCTGCGCCACCTGCAGCAAGCGAACGCGCCGTTGCAAGGCCCGACCCACCAAGACCAAACAATGCAATCCGTTTTCCCTTTGCTGTATGTGCCGCAATCACAACATGTCCCTTATCTCAGTTTCAAGGTTGATAGACCGATCAGCGCCAGAATTACTGCTATGATCCAGAAACGGATAACCACCTGACTTTCGGTCCAGCCTTTCTTTTCAAAATGATGATGAATCGGCGCCATGCGAAACACCCGCTTGCCAGTCAATTTGAACGAAGCAACCTGAATGATTACCGAAAGCGCCTCAAGAACAAACAGCCCGCCGATAATTGCCAAAACGATCTCGTGCTTGGTGGCGACAGCGGTTGCGCCGATCATGCCACCCAGAGCAAGTGAACCCGTATCACCCATGAAGATCGCCGCAGGCGGTGCATTGAACCAAAGAAACCCAAGTCCGGCACCAATAACAGCGCCGCAAACTACCGCAACTTCGCCCGTACCAGTCACAAAATGAATCTGCAGATAATCAGCAAAAATCGCATTACCACTAAGATAGGCAATCACACCGAAGGACCCGGCGGCAATCATAACCGGAACGATCGCCAGCCCGTCAAGCCCGTCCGTCAGATTGACTGCATTGCCGGCTGCCACAATGACAAAAGCACCAAAGGCAACAAAGAAAATACCCAGATCAAGCAACCAGTCTTTAAAGAATGGAAAAGCCAACGAACGATAAAACGGCTCCAATTCACCCGCCGCATTATGCTGTCCATTGACCATGATGGCATACACAGCGAGTGCCGCAATCATGAATTCCAACAATAACCTGATACGTCCAGAAAATCCCTTATGAGTTGCCTTGGAGACTTTGAGATAATCGTCGTAAAATCCGATGGCCCCAAACCCAAGGGTAACCATCAACACCACCCACACATACACACTGGAAAGATTTGCCCAGATCGCCGATGAAGCAATGATCCCAGAAAGAATCATCAAACCGCCCATTGTTGGCGTGCCAGCTTTCGCGAAATGCGTCTCGGGACCATCGGCTCTGATCGGCTGGCCTTTGCCTTGGCGAATTTTCAACGAAGAGATGATCGCAGGACCAAACAGGAATACAAATAAAGCTGACGTAACAAGTGCGCCAGCCGTTCTTAAAGTGATATATCTGAAAATATTAAACTCTGGAAAAGAGCTCGCAAATTCCTGGCTCAAATAATAAAGCATTGATTATTTCCCCAACCGCTTACGGTTTTTTGCACCACCGAACTTTTTGGTGAGTTCTTCCACCAGCCCGGCGAATCTTAGCCCGTTTGATGCCTTTAGCATGATAATATCCCCTGCACCCAATGTTTTGAAGATATCCATCTTGGCTTTTTCCCAGGTCTTGTAGTGCCCGGCAAATACTCTCGGCGCCAACTCGCCTTTCAATCCGGCAATTTCCTCACCGACCAGAAACACCATATCGATCCCGAACTCCTCAATTGGTAAGGCCAGTTCCTTGTGCATTTTGGCGCTAGCCTCGCCCAATTCCAGCATGTCGCCTAAAACAGCTATCCGGCGTGCCTTGCCTTTAACACTAGAGCCAGCAAGCGCCGCTAATGATGAACGAACCGAAGTCGGATTGGCATTATAACTTTCATCAATCAGCGTGAAGTTATGGCCATCTTTGGTAAGCTGATGCCGCTGGCCACGACCCTTTTCAGCTTGAATAAGCGCAACAGCTTCGACGCTCTTTGAAAGATCAGCCCCAGCCAGATCAGCTATTCCCAGAACAAGCACAGCATTGCTGGTAATATGATCACCCGGCACATTGAGCGTGCCTTCAAGGCTTGTTCCCCGCAGAGAAACTGCAAAATGCGTCGCCCCATCTGTGCTTTCCGCCGATTTCATACGGAAGTCGCTGCCACGCTTGGTACCGTAGGTCAAAAGATGCTCGATGCCTGCTTTCTCCGCTAAATCCGAAAGCAGCTTTACCCGTTTGTCATCTTTCCAGATCACCGCATATCCGCCTGGAACTATGCCTTCGAAAATCTCCGCTTTGGCTTCGGCAATCTCGTCAATATTTTTGAAAGAACCCAAATGCACTGCAGCCACATTGGTGATCACCCCTATATGCGGACGCACCATTTTCACTAAGGGCCTAATCTCATTGGGATGGTTCATACCAATTTCAAACACGCCATATTTGGTTTCTGTGGGCATTCGGGCCAGGGTCAGTGGAACGCCCCAATGATTGTTGAAAGAGGCCACTGACGCATGAACACTGCCGGATGCAGCAAGCACAGTTCGCAGCATTTCTTTTGTTGTTGTTTTGCCGACACTGCCCGTTACCGCAATAATGCGGGCTTTGGTGCGGGCCCGTGCAGCCATACCCAATTGGCGCATGGCTTCCAGAACATCCCTCACAACGATCAATGGCAGTTTCATCCCACCAAAGGAAACGAGCTTTTCTTCAGCTACAATGGCCATTGAAGCGCCTGCTTTCATGGCGGCAGATACAAAGTCATGGCCGTCCATCGTGTCGCCCTTGATGGCGAAATAGGCTTCTCCGGGTTTCAACGTACGGGTATCAATTGAAATGCCCGTCACCCCTTCCGGCATATTGCCGACCGGACGTCCTTTTGTGGCGGCTACCAAGGCATCAGTCTCCCAAAGCAAACTCATTGTTTGCCTCCTACCAAACGGCCACCATTTGCAATCAAAGCGTCACGCATCACCTCATGATCGGAGAATGGATGAGTAACGGCTCCAACCGTTTGGCCAACCTCATGGCCCTTGCCGGCAACAACCAGACAATCGCCTTTTTGAAGGGATGCAACGGCCTTCATAATTGCCTCTCTGCGATCACCGATTTCAATGGCCTTGGGGGCAGCTTTCAAAATCTGTTTGCGGATTGCGGCCGGCTCTTCCGTTCTCGGATTGTCGTCTGTCACAATCACACTCTCGGATAGACGCGAAGCGATCTCCCCCATAATCTCGCGTTTGCCAGGATCGCGATCTCCGCCGCAACCAAATACACAAACAAGCTTGCCGGTTGTAAACGGACGAAGTGAAGTCAGCACATTTTCAAGAGCCTCCGGCTTGTGGGCATAATCCACATAACAAGGTGCCTTGTCTTTTGAATACCCAACCAGATCAAGCCTCCCCGGTGCCCCTTGCAGCTTTTCCAAAGCATGAAGCGCAGTTGCAACATCGGTACCGCTGGCAATCGCCAATCCGGCAGCGACAAGCCCATTAGCGATTTGAAAATCGCCTGCCAATGGAAATACAATTCTGTAAAGTTTTTGCTCGTGACGAATTTCAGCAATCTGGCAAAACTGCTCATGCTCAACCCGCATTAATTTCAAGAATGCACCCTTGCGACCAACCGTTAATACTTGATGACCTGAGGCTTCTGCAGCAGCAACCGCTTTATCGCTCCATGGATCATCAGCGAAAATGATCGCTGGTGAGTTTCTTGGCAGCAAATCCTTAAAGAGGCGCATTTTAGAGGCAAAATAATGATCCACCGTTGGATGATAATCCATGTGATCGCGGCCAAGATTGGTAAACCCGGCGGCTGCCAGTTTCACCCCATCCAACCGGAATTGATCCAATCCGTGCGACGATGCTTCCATGGCGCCATGGGTCACACCTTCGTTGCTCAAATCCTGCAACAGATGATGCAGGTCCACCGGATCAGGCGTGGTCAGGCTTCCATACTCATCGCGCCCTGGCGCCACAACACCTGTGGTTCCAATGCTGGCAGCAGCATAACCTGCTTGTTCCCAAATCTGCCGAACAAAGGCCGCAACAGACGTTTTTCCAGCTGTGCCGGTAATGGCCACCATGGTTTGAGGTTGTTTGGGATAAAGCGCTGCAGCCAGTTTGGAGAGTGCCTGACGCGGATCATCAAGCGCCAGAGTTGGAACGGTCAAAGAGGGGATGTCAGCTTCGCTATGGGTCAATACCGCCGACGCACCTGAAGCAATGGCAGCGGGGATAAACTTTGCCCCGTCAGCAACATTTCCTTTTAAGGCGACGAATAGAAATCCGGGCGCAACTTTCCGTGAGTCTGCGGTAATTCCGATAATTTCAGGATCATTACCATTGGTGTTTTGGAAAGAAAGATCACTATTACTGGCATGGGAAAAAGCCGCCTTTGCCAAGTCTGTTAATTTCATTTTTCTTCCCTGACACTTTATGCATTATGCATTTGGCTGTAATTGCGAACCCTGCCCTTACAAAACTTCAGCAAAACCGGCAAACAGAATCCTTTACGTCAATAATTGACAGACATCATCCCTAAATCTTTGCCAAATTGTGGCTCTATTCCCAAAATTGGTGCGGAACGTCTGATGATGTTCGAAACCATCGGGGCGGCATTCATGCCCGCAGTTGCGTAGCGACTGTCGCCTTCGGGCTTGGGTTCATCCACGATTGTCAAAACAATGTATTTCGGATCATCAATCGGAAAAGCGGCAAGAAAAGCGTTGAATCGTTTTTCAGTGGAATATCTTCCGTTCACAACCTTTTCCGCAGTACCGGTCTTCCCGCCCACCCAGTAGCCATCAACATCAGCCCGGCGGCCCGAGCCTTTTTCAACATTGAGCCTGAACAGATATCGCATTGCATCGCTGGTAGAAGGTTTGATTACCTGTTTGGCAATCAGGTCTGCTTCTTCACGGCTGCGCTTAAAGGCAGTCGGCTGAATCAACTTGCCGCCATTGATCAGAGCAGCTCCGGCCATTGCTGTTTGTAGTGGTGTCGTTGTTACACCGTGACCATATGAGATTGTGACAGAATTGATCTTTTTCCAATCTTTGGGCACTACAGGCGTAGCTGTTTCGGAAAGCTCAAATTCCATTTTGTCCAAGAGGCCAATCTTGTGAAGAAAATCCCTGTGACCCTCAAGGCCAACAACATCGGCCATTTTCGCTGTGCCGATATTGGACGAATAAATAAAGACCTCAGGCACGCTCAAAATACGTTTCTTACCGTGGAAGTCATTGATTGTGAAACCAGCGATTCTTAAAGGGTTACGGGCATCAAAACGACTTCTCATTGACACCAGCCCGCTATCAAGCGCCATGGCGGTCGTGAAGGCTTTAAAGGTTGAGCCCATCTCATACAGTCCGGCAGACATCCTGTTCAAACGGTCTGGCTCCAAAGCCTCAACGGGATTGTTTGAGTCATAATCAGGCAAAGAGGACATGGCGATGACTTCGCCTGTATGCACATCAAGGACTACCGCTCCTGCTGCAATCGCGTTGTAACGCTCCATAGCCATTTGCAGTTCATCATGAACAATCGCCTGCACGCGAATATCCATCGACAGACTGACTGGCTCAGTCTTTTCAACAGAGCCAAATCCGGCCGCGCGAAGGTCTTTCAGGCTCCGGTCATCAATAACTTTTTCCGAACCGGCAATGCCAACATTATCGATATTCACATGGCCAACGAGATGAGAGGCGATCGAACCATTGGGATAAAACCGCCTTGTTTCCCGGCGAAATCCTATGCCGGGAATCCCGAGTTCCAAAATACGGTTTTGTTGACCGGGGGTCAGCTCCCGGCGAAGCCACACAAAACCTGCCTTGCTGGAAAGCCGACGATATATCTGTTCGCTGTCAATACCGGGCAATACGGTCGCCAATTGTTCAACCGCTTCATCCACATCAACAATCCGGCGCGGCTCCGCATATAACGAGGCTGTATTGATATCTGTTCCAAGGGTGCGGCCATTGCGATCAACCAGATCAGGACGGCGGGCCGTAATCGTCGAGTCTACCAGAGCTCGATAATTTGATTGGGAGGGTTCCATACTCGCAAAATAAATTAGCCTTGCGGAGATCACTCCATAGACCGCACAGATCATCACCATTGCCAAGGTGATGCGGGATTGGGCCTGACTATTGGCAATCTTGCGTGCGCCCTGCATTTTGAACTTGCCGGAATGTTCGCGCTGCGCCGGAGAGGATTCTGGTGAAGGCTTGGGTTTCCAGATCATTGTGCCGCACCGTTATTCACAGCACCTGTATGCACAGACGTGTCTGCCCCACCGTCAATCAAACCCGCGATGCCTGTATCCGCAGGTTCTTCGATTTCAAGAGGTTTGATGGGAATATCGGTAACTTTGCCAATCGCTGACGGGTCCAATTGTTCTACGCCCAGCTGGTCCTGATAGCGAGCGACCAAATCCTGTAGACGTTTGGGGTCTGTCAAAAGACTCCAGTCGGCCTTCAACACATCAATGGCATCCTGCTCCGCTTCAATCTTCTTTTGCAAAGCCGTCACCCGGTCAATCGCCGCTTCAGAATCCTGCTTCACTTTAAATGTAAATGCTGCCCCGCCAAGCAACAATCCGATCATCACGATATCAAGGGGTCTAAGCACTGAGGTTCACCTGCGACAATGAGAGATTGGGAAGCCCGAACAGGCTCATATTTTCGTCTTGAGCAGGCGCATCGGTTCGAATGCCTGCTCTTAATTTGGCAGAACGCGCTCTTGGATTGACCTCGCATTCCTCTTTGCTGGCCAATATGGCTGAGCGCTTTTCCTGAGAGAACACTGCTTCACTGACAGCCATTTGAGGCAAATGCCGTGACCCGCCACTTTTGCCCGCCCGATCCGCAAAAAACCGCTTCACGATCCGGTCTTCGAGTGAATGAAATGTCACCACGACCAAGCGTCCGCCGGGCTTCAAAACCCGCTCTGCAGCAAACAGTGCTTTGGCAAGCTCTTCCAGCTCGCGATTGACGAAAATGCGGAGCCCTTGAAAACTGCGAGTAGCCGGATGGATTTTGTCACCCGGTTTGCGGCCAATGGTTTTTTCGATGAGATTGGCCAATTGCAAAGTAGTCGTAAAAGGCATTGCTTCGCGTTTTTCCACAATCGCCCGTGAAATACGCGGCGCATGGCGCTCCTCGCCCAAAATACCAAGGACGCGCGTCAGGGAAGCCTGATCGATATGATTGACAACATCGGCTGCAGAAATCCCGTCCCGCGCCATTCGCATGTCGAGAGGCCCGTCCTTTTGAAAAGAAAACCCACGCTCCGCTTCATCAAGCTGCATGGAGGAAACGCCGATATCCAGCACGACACCATCAATCTTTTCATGCCCGTTGTCTGTAGCAATCCCATCAAGATTGGAAAAACGCCCATGAACCAGTATCAAGCCGCCTGCCATTTCCTCAACCAGCGCCGCACCGTCCGCAATGGCGTTCGGGTCCTGATCAATGGCAATAACGGATGCGCCTTTTGCAAGGATAGCCCGCGTATACCCGCCTGCCCCAAAGGTTCCGTCAAGTATGGTTTCCCCCGAAGTCGGGGCAAGATTCGCGACAACCTCGTTGAGCATAACCGGAACATGACGGATCGGTCCGCCAGCCTGATCAGGCACATTGTCTGCACCGTCCAAGCCATTCGTCATGTCCGTTGCCCTTTGTCGCTTGCCTTTTTGCGTGAGCCGGAAGCAGCTAAGGGAGGGGTAGCTGGTTCCGCCTGACTTTCGGGGGAATTTGAATTGGGTGAAGAATTGCCAAGCCTGCGGCGCATGTCGCGCACTTTCGCCCGAGCATTCTCGCGATAGGTCTGGAACCGCGACGGTTCCCATATTTGAAAGAAATGACCACGACCCACAAAGGCCACTTCGTCCGTGATGCCTGTATGAGCGCGGATATGATCTGTCAAAATGATCCGCCCTTCGGAATCGACCTTGATCTCGTCTGCGTCGCCAAGCAGGCAAAAGGACCACATCTCGTATTCTTCGGAAAATTGATCCATCTGGGAAAGCCGCTCCAGATTGGCATTCATGAAGTCCGGCCCACCAGCCTCGGCGACCGGATGCTCGACACTCATGATAAGATGGATTGTAGACTGACCAGCCAAAACCGTGCGGAAACTGGCGGGTATCGACACCCTGCCCTTTTTGTCCACCCGATTGATCGTGTTCGACAAGAACCGATCCATAATTGGCCTCTTTTTCCGTCAGTCGAATACTTGAAATCGGCCGACACTTGAATCGATCCGAATACTGATAACTGCGCGGTGTTGGCGTGCATGCAAACATGCTCGCATCTCCCCATTTGCCGAACGTCCCTTAAAGCCCCCACTCGATTTGCCAGGTAATTTACGAATAAATTAATCTGACCAACCGAGGCCCTGATGCGCTCGACTGCGCTGTCCCATGAATTCACTCAAGCCTTATTCAGTTAATCAGCGAGCGAGTTCATCCTTTTGGGGTATCATGGGAATTTTTGGGCGTCAATGGAATCAAGTGGAAAAATTAAGACTTTTTGAATCCTTTGTTAGGATTCCGGTAACAATTGCTTACCTATGGTTAAGAAAGCCTTAATGGCGAACTGTGACACGACAAAAAGCAAAAACCCATGAGTCACTTTGACTCATGGGCTGCTGCAAACATCAACAGAACTGAAAATTTAAACGGAATCAGAATGCTTAGGGCATCAAGGGCGTGCGGGTCATTTCGAGATGCAATTCATCCCCGGTCCAGGGATGCGCTTCGCAAACCGCTTCGTTGAGTTCAACGCCAAGACCCGGCGCATCCGTGAGAATGACATCTCCGTCTTCCCAACCAATTTTCTGCTTCAGCAATTCACCGTGAAATCCATCCCATTGCTTGATCGATTCAAGCACAAGGAAATTCGGTAAGGTCGCTGCCAGTTGCGCATTGGCAACGCCAACAATTGGCCCGCAATAACAATGCGGTGCAACCTGAATATGATACGCCTCCGCCATTGCAGCAATCTTTTTGGTTTCCAAGATACCGCCAGAACGACCCAAATCAGGCTGCAAAATGGACGCCGCACGATTTTCAATAACCCGTGCAAATTCAAACCGCGTCGTCAGCCGCTCTCCAGTAGCCACAGGAATTGTTGTTGCCCGGGCAACCTGCCCCATCACTTCGGGCATATCCGGCGGGCAAGGCTCTTCATACCAAAGTGGATCATATTGCTCAATCGCTTTGGCTAAACGGATAGCACCTCCGGCTGTAAACTGCCCATGGGTCCCGAACAGAATATCGGCTTTGTTGCCCACGGCCTCACGAACCGCCTTGCACATGGCCGCGGACAATTCGATATCCACCAAACGCGGCATATGCCCGTCATAAATGGTGTAAGGTCCGGCGGGATCAAACTTTACCGCTGTAAAACCTTCTTCAACGGCTGCAATTGCTGCTTCTGCTGCCAATTCCGGATCATTATAAACATGCTTCGGCGTAATACTTTCATCCGGATATACATTCCCATCCTTCGGATACAGATAGGTGTAAGAGCGCAGGCGCTCATGAACCTTGCCTCCAAGGAGATTGTAAATCGGCTGGTTCGCCTCTTTGCCGATAATGTCCCAACAGGCAATTTCAAGAGCTGAAAAACATCCCATCATCGTCACATCAGGACGCTGGGAAAATCCGGATGAATAGCAAAGCCTGAAAAATTTTTCGATCTGGTGCGGGTCTTCACCGATGAAATATCGCTCGGCAACGTCTTCAATCATCTTGGCTGTAAGATGCGGATCAAACGTCGCACAATACGCTTCGCCATATCCATAAACGCCCGTATCGGTCGTCAGCTTGACGAATATAAAATATCGCCCGCCAAAAGAGGGGGGAGGATTGCCAACAACCCAGGTCTTTACATCTTTCAGTTTCATTGGTGATCCTCCAAAACAAGTTGAGCGCCTTTCCAGCCGGTTGCAATCGCGGCGGCGTTGGTGTTGCCAGTTACGATGTTAGGAAATATCGAAGCATCAATAACGCGCAATCCCTCGACACCGTGAACTTTCAATTGACTATCGACAACTGATGATTGGGGGTCCGGGCCCATTCTACAGGTCGAGACAGGATGATACACAGTGCCGGAACGCTTGCGAAAATCCTCAATCAGTTCTTCATCGCTTTTGCACTGAGATCCTGGAAGTACCTCTTCTTCAATGACTGCCCTCATGGAAGGCGCATCGGCTATCTTGCGAATATATTTGACGGCATCGAGCATTTCATCAACATCACGCTGGGCGGAAAAGGCATTGCCGACAATCGTTGGGTGAACAAATGGATCAGCCGAACGAATCATGATCTCGCCCCGGCTCAAGGTTCGGCAGTTGGAAAGGCCTATTGAGAACCCGGAAAAAGGATCTGGTGATAAAATCGGCCGCTCGCCTACTCTTGGAATAACCGTAGAAAACGCTTGAAAATAAAGCTGCATATTGGGCCGGTCAAACTGCTCATTCGTTTTGAAAAATCCGCCACCATGATTGATGCTGAGGGATAATGGTCCGTCGCCCATGGCCAGATACTGAAAGCCAACCATCAGCTTTCCCCACCATGGCCGCAAAATATCATTCAGCGTTTTCCTGTTGGAGCGATAAGTATAATTGATGCCCTGATGATCTTGCAGATTTGCGCCGACATTTGAATTTCCAACCACTACATCGATATCAAAAGACTTGAGCAAGTCTGAGGGCCCAACGCCGGACAATTGCAATAGCTGCGGAGAATTAACTGAACCGCCGGAAAGAATGATTTCACGTTTCGCTTTTACTTCGTGATACTCAGAGCCGCGCTTGTATCGGACCCCCACTGCTCTGGTTCCCTCAAACAGAATTTTGCTTACCTGGGCATTTGTGATGACACGCACATTTTTGCGCTTCATAGCCGGGCGCAAAAACGCCCGCGCCGCGGAATTGCGTCGACCATTTTTCGTTGACAATTGCCAGATGCCAGCGCCTTCTTGTTTAGCACCATTGAAATCAGGGTTTCGACCAAGCTGAATTTCCCCGCAAGCATCAAGAAATGTCTGCGTAAGCGGATGAACCTGGTCTTCAATACTGCTGATATATAGAGGCCCGCCCGCGCCGCGATACTCATTCTCGCCATCGCAATTGTCTTCAATCGCCTTGAACACGGGCAGCATGTCGTTCCAGCCCCAACCTGGATTGCCTTCGCTTTCCCATTCATCAAAATCTTCCGGCGCACCTCTGATCCAGACCATCGCATTGATGGATGACGAGCCACCAAGAATTTTTCCTCGTGGCCAAAAGTCTTTATTGCCACCAAGGCCCTTATCGGTCTCGGTTGTATACATCCAGTTTACCTTGGGATCGAAGAAGGTTTTGCCATAGCCAAGAGGCATCTGGACAAAGAATTTTTGGTCGCTTCCACCTGCTTCCAGCACCAGCACATTACATCTGCCGTTTGCTGACAATCGCTCAGCAACCACACTACCGGCTGAGCCTGAGCCAACCACTATGAAATCAGGACTTTCCATCTTCCCCCACCCAACCAAATGACAAATTTTCCCGCGAGCCTAAGAGTTGGAGATCAGGAAAACAATAGGAATTCATTCGGGAAATAAGTAATCCACCATTGTCGCTTTTTGACCGTTCAGCCTTTCTTAAAAGCCAATGAGTTACATTGAACAGCATAGAAAATCTTTAAGGTTCCTGAATGATGACCGAGCAACCAAAATTCGACGCGAGTACGAAGAAAACCGGCTTTGCCCATCTGATTGCCGCAACACGCTATTCATCAGCAGGTTTCTTGGTTTTGCTTAAAGAAGCCGCCTTTCGCCAGGAGCTGACTTTCGCTGCAATTGCTCTGGTGCTTTATGTGTTGATTGGCGTTTCAGCCCAGAGCATCGTCATTGCTTTGTGCCTGATCATGATCACCCTTGCCATTGAAGCAGTCAATACGGCCATTGAACTGGTGATCGACAAGACCTCACCGGAGATCTCTGAATACGCAAAAAACGCGAAGGATCTGGGATCCCTCGCGGTGATGTGCCTGCTAATATCAAATGGTGTCTTTGGCGCTTATGCTATCTGGTCAACCTTGAGCTAACGCACAAAAAATACCGTCTGTTTATTCAATATTGGTCCAATTTTCGTCGGCTTTCGCGACATACCCAGGCACATCCTTGGTCCAGCGCGATTGAATATCACCGTTGAAGTTTAGATATAACTTGCCATCCACAATGGAAAATTTATCGACTTCAACCGGCGCTTTGCTGCCAAGTGAAAGACCGTAAGCACAATAGCCACCATATTGTGGCGCGAATTTCGCAGGGTCAGCTGTAAAACTTGATTGATGCTCCGCCGAAGCAAAATGATAAGTTGCTCCATCATATTCAGCAGTAAAATCAGGAGAACCTTTAACGGGTTTGCCGTCCGTAAAATAGGCCACCGGATCATAGCCCTGAAGCGCGAGACCATTCGCGTCTACATTAACCGGTGAGGCAAAACTCATGGTTATTGCAATTAATATGCTAACAATCGCTGTTGCTGTGATGGCTGCAATTCTTGAAAGAAGATCAAGATAGAGGTTCACACTGGAGGACGTAAATCGCATTTCAATTTCCTTCTTCAACTCTGGTTAAAAGTAACAATTGCAGTACCAAGATCTAACAGAATCAGATTAGGCACGCCCAAAACATTGTTCAACCTTAACGTAGCAATCCAATAAACTGCGACTGACATTTGTGTGATCATCTCGCGATAAATCGTGAAAAGAAAATTGGAAAACTTATTCTAAGCTGGCTTCAGTCGACGCAAAACGCTCGACAGGGAGGGAAACGAATTCCCAACTTTGAAACATAATCTGAAAGGTTTTTCACCATGACAAAATCACAAAAAGTTCTCGCCGCAATGATGATCGCCGGCGGTGTTGCTGCTGCTGCTCCAATCACAACTGCTCACGCTGCATGCTGCGGCGCTGCAAAAATCAACTGCTGCTGCGCAGCAAACAAATGCAATGCATGCTGCGTTAAGAAGTAATCTCTTCTGACTGGTTTGAGGCGGCGGGATCCTTGCGACCCGCCGTTTTTGTTTTTGTCCCTTGTTGCTATTACGCCCCAGCTGGATAAATTCATCATATATGAAAATGCGAGAAGACAGCCAAATGAACGCTTCAGAAATCAGAGCCGAAAAAAAAATCCAAAGTCAGCAGGAAGGCTATGGCTATCTGACTGAAACAGACCTTTCCGATGTAACTGATGCGCAAATCAAATTGATGCAACAGGGCGTCGACGAGATGTTGACCGTTTTGACCGAGGCTGCAGAAACCGGCTATCATGTCCTGACTAATGTACTCGCGTCTCGTGGCGAAGAGCCTTTCGTGCAATGGGAGCATTACCCGCCCGGCGATGTTCAGGATAAAGAAACGGGCGCCATCTGGTTTTACCACGCCCATGGTGAAAACGAAATTGCCCGCCCGTGGTTTGAAAACGGCCATTTTCATCTGTTCAGATATACCGAAATGCTTCGCAAGGGAGCTGAACCATTGGCCCTGCCCAAAGACCCGGACTTTGAAAAAGGCGGGCTTTGCCATTTGGTTGCTGTTTCTTTCGACCCGAACGGCCTTCCCGTTCGAATTTTCACCACCAATCGCTGGGTCGCTGGTGAATGGCTCTATCCAGCTGAAGATGTCATCCCCCTTCTCGATGGTTTTGAAATCACCAGCAAAGACGCCGTCAATGGCAGCGAATTTACCCTCAGCTCAAGATGGCTTTCCGCCCTGCTGAAACTCTACCGCCCGCAAATCGAATGGGCACTTCGCGAGCGCGACAAGAAGATCACCGCGCTGAAAGCAGTCGACGAAAATTATTCCGAGAACAAGCAGATTGAAGTTCTATCCGCCGTCGAGTTTGACCTTGCAGGGCAGATCGACGCGATTGAGGCAGAGGCCACCAAGCGCGGCCTTGGCGCTTGATCAGTATAACATCCATAAAACTGCCAGCCGGTCTGTAAGCCGGGTTCTGTATGACCGCCAGGTTTCCCTGACGATGCGGTGATCATTCATCTGGGGCAAGCGTTACCACTCACCTCGACGCAACCCACCCGGACAACTGGCCTGAAAACCGGCTGAAGGGCGAACCCTTCGCATTGTCCCTATTCGGTTTTGCTCCCGATGGGGTTTACCGTGCCGCTGCCATTGCTGGCAAGCGCGGTGGGCTCTTACCCCACCTTTTCACCCTTACTCGAATGCGCCGAAGCGCCTTCAAGCGGTATATTTTCTGTTGCACTTTCCCTCGGGTTGGCGGGCAAGCCCGTTTCCCCGGCCGGAAGTTATCCGGCATCGTGTTTCCATGGAGCCCGGACTTTCCTCCATCACGGCTTTTCAGCACTTGTGACAGCAATCACCCGACCGGCTGGCAAACCCGACTTAATGCCTATCACCTGCCAAGGTCAACCTTCCTGCACAATGCTGACACAAAGCCAAATTATTGCTTGCCACTCAACCATACTTAATGAACAGTTAATGACTGCTATCTTATGATTGGGGCCAAACAATCCAAGCGGGGACACACCTGTTGCAAAACCTGATCCAAAGACGTCAATTTCTGAAGAAGCTAGCCGCCTCTACCGTGGCCCTTTCCAGCGGATTGGCCCTGTCCTTTGTCACGGCACAAAACGCTTTTGCCGCCGTCAAAAAAGACATCAGCTACGGCCCCAACAAGCTGGATATTTATTCGCCCGCCAATACCAAAGGTGCGCCTGTTCTTGCCTATGTGCATGGCGGAGCCTGGAAACTCGGCAGCAAATCAAAGATCGGAGCCAAGGCAGATTATTACACAGCCAAAGGCTTCATCGTTGTCTCCATTGGCTATACGCTTTTTCCCCGCGCCAATGCAGAACAGCAGGCTTATCAGATTTCCCGCGCCGTAAACTGGATTTCCAAAAACATCAGCACCTATGGTGGCGATGGAAACCGCATCGCCCTCATGGGTCATTCCGCCGGATGCCATCTCGCCTCCATGGCAACCTTGTCCGGCGCATGCTCACCCAAGTTATTGATCTGCAATGATACCGGCGCCTATGACATCACCTATCTCGCCAGTATCAACAATGGCAAGGTTCCGCGGCTTTATTCAGCGCTGGATACAAAATCCAAATGGGTGCGCTGGTCACCGATCAGCTATGTCAAAAACCGTAAACAACCGCCCGCAATGGTATTATGGTCTGGCGGGCGAAACCGAGACCGTATCTCAAAGCGTTTTGCCAATGCCATGGAAGCGGCAGGAAACAGCGTCACCCGCTTCGCAGGCGATGGCTATAACCACCTGTCGATAAATAATTCCATCGGCCGCAGCAATTCCGTGACCAGAGCTATTGATAAGTTCTTGACCCGTTTGTGAGCTTGGGTGGGGTGATTAAGGGAAAATTATAGCATTCGAAAGTCTGTTCTGAGCCCAACCCAGACCTTGCCTAGTATTTTGCAACCAATTTTTGCGACATCTAAATCGTTGATTTAGTTGAAATCTTAAAAATGTTGCAAAAAGGATGGTTTTTGCGACTCTAAAGATAGCGCCGCACTCGTAATTTGTAATCCTGATATGGCTTGCCATAGACGCTCTCTAGCCATGGTTCTTCTGCAATGGGGGCAATTAGCAGGACGGCCAAACCAACAGCCAAAATAGGTAATGCCCATAGGGATGCCGTCAGAATGCCCCAACCGAGCAGGATGGTCATATCAGCTACATATTGCGGATTGCGTGACCAGCCATAAAGATCATCGGTTTTAAGCCCTGATGCTTCCCCACTTGTTGCGGCCATGCCGATTTTGAAGACACCTTTCCAAACTGCAACATTGCCTAAAACGATGAGCGGCGCACCAATTCCCCATCGAACAAGCGTAGGCCATTCAAAACGATTCCAGTCCATCACGCCGAGGAAAAAGGCGGCGGCGAAAATGGCGGTCGTCACAAACCACACCCGAAATTTTAGCCCGTTTGTCGCCTTTTCTTTTGGTGGCCACACGCGGCGTTCAGGGTACAGAATTGACCACAGCAACATGCCAAACATATAGCCCCCTGCAATCAACCCAACTACGGTAATGGCGATATAAATCTCAATGGACATGGTCATGACCTTCCTTATGCCCGTGGCTTTCGAGAGCGCCTAAATCTTCGCCAGAGCGATACTCTTGCCACGCTTGAATTAGAATGAGTTGAGCGGAGCGCAGGAACAGTCCCGCCATAATGGCCGCGACAATCAGGTCAGGCCACGCCGAGACGCTGAACCAAACGGCCACACTCGCAATCATGACCGCTACGTTGCCGATTGCATCGTTTCGAGAGCAGAGCCACACCGAGCGAACATTGGCATCACCGTCTTTGTAACGCATGAGCAGGAACACACTTGCGAGATTTGCGGCCAGTGCCAGCAAACCGATTACACCCATGATTTGGGCTTCTGGTACGCCGAGAATAAGCACTTGATAGACCGTTGAGCCAAAGACCCACAAACCCATCAGCAGCAGGCTTACGCCTTTGAGAAGCGCCGCCATTGAGCGGGCTTTTAAACTCATACCAATGACCGCGAGGCTTAAGCCATACGTCAGAGAGTCACCTAAAAAGTCGAGCGCGTCAGCTTGTAGAGCTTGCGACCCTGCCAACTTACCCGCCGACATTTCCACGATAAACATGATGGCATTGATGGCAATAACGACCCATAAAATGCGCTTATAAGCAGGGTCAACACCGTCAAATTTGGGATTGCCTGAACAGCCGCAGGCTTTGTTTTTATCATCCATTTTATGCAACTCCCCCATGAATAATGAGCCAACGCGGAACGCGTTGCGCATACTCTCGGTAGGCTTGCCCGAATTTTTCAAGAAGGTGGTTTTCTTCAACTCGTATCTGAAATCTATCGATGATGATTAAGAACAGCGGAATAGAAATGAGGCCGCTAATCGTTTCAAACCACAAAGTGATAGACACCAAGATGAGAAGCATGCCGACATACATTGGATTGCGCGTGATGCTAAAAATACCGCTTGTCACAAGGGTGGTTGCCTCGCTTGTAGATAGAGGGCTAACGGTCGTTTTGTGCTTCACGAAGCTGAAAACAGCAGGCGTGAGGAAAACAACGCCAGCTACCAATTCCAAAAGCACCAACCAGCTGGGCGCATTGAAATTCATGATGGGAATATATCTAGCAAAAGCGGCAGTTATTGCCGCGCATATTACCAATAAGGCAACGGGAGGAACTCTCATTTTTCGTTCTTTCAATTTCAGCTTTTTGCAATATAATCCCTCTAGTAGCTATAGGTTCAAGAGGTATTTTCATGTTTTCGATAGGCCAGCTTTCCAAGCGCACAGGCGTGAAGATTCCGACCATTCGATATTACGAGCAGATGGGCTTGATTGATGCCCCAGAGCGTTCCGAGGGCAATCAGCGGCGTTATACGGCAGATGGCCTAAGCCGCCTCTCATTTATTCGGCACTCTCGTGACCTTGGTTTTTCGATTGAAGATATCAAAGGGCTGTTGACCTTGAGTCAGCACCCAGAAAAGCCATGCCATGATGCACATGACATTGCGGTTCAACATCTTGAAAATGTTCAGGATAGGATTGCGAAACTTAGGCGCTTAGAACGCGAGCTTAAACGCATTTCCAAATGCGATGCCGACAGCGTATCCGACTGCGCGGTTATAGAAACGCTTGCCGACCACCAACTATGCGAAACCGAGCACTAACGCAGTCGCATAATATGAATTTATGGAACCACGGCTTTTTGCGACATACCCCGGTTGGTCGCTTTGTCCGCTTTGCTGCCCTTCAAACAAAAAACTTATCCCCGTTCCAAAAACCTCTCTTATTATCCATCCCATCGCAGCGTTACTAAACTTGTTCTATTGTGACCGAAGCAATGGGGCGCGTTGCGACGGCAGAGCCTCGCCCTGGTACTTTCGGGGTATCGGGTTTTAACCAGAGGAAGCTAGACGGAGGGCTTGGTTTTGGGAAACTGAAACCTGTAAAGCCCGATACACCGTCAGATCTACAAATCTCTGCACAGGGCATTTGGAAAAGTGCCATAACCTATATTACAAGGTAC
>JBAUHS010000044.1:0-12321 GCA_049680405.1 Salaquimonas sp.
TGGGCAAAAGCAATATCGTCTTGAACAATGCAAGCGGCGAAGCCCTGGCCTTTGGGCCTGGGCATTTGCCCGACACGCCGCTTCCTGGTGAACGTGGTACCAGCGTTTTTTCAGCTCACCGTGATACGCATTTTGTCTGGCTTGGCGATCTCAAAAAGGGCGATTTGGTAGATGTGGAAAATCGCGATGGCACCAAGGTCAGCTATGTGATCAGGCGTGCCTGGGTAGCTCAGGCCGATGCGCCGGGCATCAATGCCGATAGCGATGAACACCTGATTGCATTGACGACATGTTGGCCGCTCAATGGCACGATGCGTAGCAAATGGCGGTATATCGTGGAGGGCATTAAAGTTTGGCCGAAAGAGACGTCAAATACGATTTAACCGGAATGGGAGTGGTATTCCGCGACGATCTTCTCAGGATCTTTCAAGTCGCTTATTGCGGTTTTGATGCCGCCTTTGGTTTTGACAATCAGCGTGCCGCCGCCCCACAATCGGCCAAACAATCCACGCTTTACACTCATTCCGGTCACAAGTTCAAAAGGAATGGAAGTCATGGACTTTTTTGGCCATCCGCGATGGAATTGAATGCTGCTGGATGAAAGTCGAACGCAGATCGTCTCGTAACGTAGAAAGGCATGGGCGAGTAACAGCGGTACGCCAATTCCGGCAACAATTGCGGCCAGACGAAACAGGGCGCTATCAACTCTTCCGGTCGCCCACAGATATAGCATGCTAAGGCCGTAGCTGATGAGAATGATGAAGGTGGGTATAAAAATCTTCCAGTCGGCACGGTATCCCATAGAGCCATGCTCGTCTGGAATTTCCAGTCTACTGCTGTCGTCAAGTTCTTCTATATCAACGCCGGGCATGATGAACCGATACACCTCAAGATCAAGGATTACAAAAACGTCTCAACGAATCCTTATTAGGTGCAAGTTTGGCGCAAATACCCTAAATAGGGAAGATGCCAGTTAATCTAACGGCACATGAAAGAATATGGATAGTTTTATGCAGCAAAAGCTGACCACCGCAATGGCCTTGCCCGGATTGAAATTCGACGACAGCTACAAGAATTTGCCGGAGCGGTTTTATGCCTTGGTTGCGCCCAGTGCCGTCAAAGCTCCAAGGTTGATCAAGTTGAACCATGCCTTGGCGAAAGCGCTGGGATTGAAAACTGAAAAACTTGACCATGATATAGCTGCTCAAATTTTCTCTGGTCATGCGACTTTTGATGAAAGGAAATTGCTGGCAATGACCTATTCCGGCCATCAGTTCGGTATGTTCAATCCGCAAATGGGTGATGGTCGCGCTGCACTCATTGGCGAAGTTATCGACGCGAATGGCAAACGCCGCGATATCCAGTTAAAAGGCTCCGGCAGAACGCCATTTTCCAAAAATGGTGACGGGCGGGCAGCTCTTGGCCCGGTAATCCGTGAATATGTATTGAGCGAGGCGATGTATGCTCTTGGCGTTGCAACAACCAGAAGTCTCGCAATTACTATGACCGGAGAATATGTCTTTCGTGAAGGTCCGGCACCGGGCGCAGTTTTAACAAGGGTCGCAGCCAGCCATTTACGCATCGGCACATTTCAGTTCTTTGCTTCGCGTGGAGACATGGAAGGGCTGAAAACCCTCGCGGATTATGCAGTCGAGCGACATTATTCTGAGCTTGGCGCAACGGACAATCCTTATCTTGGCTTGCTGACTTCAGTAATCGCGGCTCAGGCTGATCTTGTCGCCAATTGGATGAGCATCGGATTTATTCATGGCGTCATGAATACCGATAACATGACTATTTCCGGCGAGACCATTGATTACGGACCTTGTGCGTTTATGGATTACTATGAGCATAACAAGGTTTATTCATCGATTGATCAACAGGGCCGTTATGCTTTTGGAGCCCAGCCCAATATTGCTCAATGGAACCTGGCGAGATTGGCTGAATCGCTCATCCCGTTGATTGACGAAGATGGAGAGCTGGCAGTCGAAAAAGCAAAAGCAGCCCTTGATACCTACTCGGACGATTTCATGTCAGCGTGGAACAAATATATGGCGCCGAAATTTGGGCTTGTGATTGAAAAAGGCAACAATGAAAAGAAACGGGAATTGATGCGGCGGTTTCTCACTTTGCTGCATCAGCACAATGCAGATTTCACCAATAGCTTTCAAATGCTGGCAGAGGCCTTGAAATCCGATCAACACATGAGTGAACTTGAAGAGGCCTTTCATCAAGACGACGCGTTCAGTGTTTGGTTCAAAGATTGGCAATCGGAAATAACAGATAAGACAGAGGCCTTGGCGCTGATGGCGACATCCAATCCGATTTATATTCCGAGAAATCATCTGGTTGAAGAAGTCATCCAAGCCGCTGAGCAGGACAATAATTTCGAGCCGATGGAACAATTGCTCGTGCGGGTTTCTGCTCCGTATAAAGCTCAGGAAAATTCAAACCGCTACGCCATGCCGCCTAATCCGGATGAAGTTGTTCAACGCACTTTTTGCGGCACTTGAGGCGATAGAGAATAGCTTGACAGAATTTGAGAATACTCACAGCATCACCGCAAATTTGCAACAGGGGATGTGATGACCGATTCAACAATCGTCAAAGGGCAGTTTGAAAAGATTTCAGATTTCATATTTCAGTGCGGGCCGCAAATCCCTGACAGCGCTCTGAAAATGGGATCAACATTGTTGATAGATACATTGGGCATTGCTGCGGGTGCCGCAAAGCTGGAGTCGGGTGTGATTGCCCGGGATCATTCCTACCAACATCATAGAGCCGGCGAGGAAAAACACTCCGCGACGATACTCTTTGACGGAAGAAAAGCGAGTGTTCCCGGTGCCGCCTTTGCCGCTGCAACGCAAATTGACAATCTTGATGGTCATGATGGCTATAATCCCACAAAGGGTCATATAGGTTGCGCAGTGGTTCCGGCATTGTTTGCCTTTGCGGAAAAGCACCCTGATCTTACAGGCCGGGAGGCCTTGGCGATATTGGTGATGTCCTACGAGGTCGCAGCACGAGCAGGGATAGCCTTGCATGCAACGGTGCCTGACTATCACACCTCTGGGGCCTGGAATGCTCTGGGTGTAGCTGCCATCGCCTGCAGGATGCTGGGCACTTCGCCAGATCAGCTTCGCCATGCGTTAGGCATTGCCGAATATCACGGCCCGCGCAGTCAAATGATGCGGGAGATTGATAATCCTACCATGTTGCATGATGGATCCGGGATGGGCGCTCTAGTTGGCTCCTCTGCTGCATTGATGGCCGAGCGAGGTTTTACCGGCGCTCCTGCAATTACAGCTGAGGCTGCCGATGTCACCGCAATATGGGAAGATATTGGAACGCTTTGGACAATAGAATTAAACTACATCAAGCCTTACCCAATCTGCCGATGGGCCCATGCAGCAATCGATGCTACGCGTAAGCTGATGCTGGAAAACAGGTTTGAACTTTCCGATCTTGCATCTGTCGAGGTGAACACATTTGCCGAAGCCGCGAGGCTTTATCAGAAAATGCCGGATACAACTTCCAAAGCCCAATACAGCCTCTCATTTGCTGTGGCGACGATGTTGCGCTTTGGCAAGATTTCCCCTGAACATATCTCAGGCGATGGTCTATTGGATCAAGAAACCGCTGCCCTTTTGCCTATGATCAAAGCGCAGGAAGACAAACGCCATTCCGAACGCTTTCCCATCGGAAGATGGTCCGATGTAACGATCACCTTGAAGGATGGCAGAGTGCTGAAGTCCGGCGATGTACATGCGCGCGGTGGGCCGGAAGCTCCGATGGATGAAACCGAAGTCATCGCCAAATTTCATTCGATGACCAGCAGTGCGATCAGCCGTAAAAGGTCGGAGGCAATTTGGGCCATGCGCGATAAGCTGTTGGTGCCGAATACGAAATTCAAAGAGCTGGCAGCCTTGATTTATCCAGCATGTGACGTGTAACAACGAATGTAATATTGTTTGTAATTATCTCTCTGGAAACCCTTTATGAAGCTGGTTCACATATCCGATATCCATATCAATCCGGAAACCATTGACGGCGCGAACTCCACCGAGCAGTTCCAACTCGTACTGAACCATGTGGAAAAACATCATCTTGATGCAGACAAGATCGTCATCACCGGAGATCTGACTCATCTGGGTAAACTGGAAAGTTATCAGTGCTTGCGAAATATGCTGGAGGCGTCAAAGCTGAAAGGCAAATTGGCACCGACCCTGATGATCGGCAATCACGACTCCAGAGACAACTTCATGTCGATCTTTCCTGAAGTTGCAAGAGACGAAAACGGTTTCTTTCAGTCTGTTGAACAAACAGAAGAGGGGCTGTTTGTTTATCTCGATACGAAGATGGAAGGTTATCATGCCGGAGAATATTGCAAACCGCGCCAGGAATGGCTCAGAACGGTTATGTCAAAAGCCAAAGCAGATGATCAACCGGTTTGGCTGTTTATGCACCATAACCCTGTAAAGACCTATGTGGCCAATGCTGACATCATCAGTCTTGTGAATGAAAAGCAGTTTCGTACGATACTTGCCGAATATAATACGACGATCAAGCACATCTTTTTTGGCCACACCCATTATAGCCTTAGCGGCACTGTCAACGGAATTCCAATTTCCGCGCCGCGATCAACATCGCATCCCAACTGGCCTGAATTTTCCGGAAATCCCCGCTGGGCAGGAATTGGACCTATCGCGCGAAACTACAATATCTGTTTTTTGACTGCCAATGACACCGTCATTCATACAATCGACTTTGAGATAGAAGATCAGATACAATGGCTGGACAATGCGTGATCAGCAGTGGTCTCGCGTGAACAAAAAGGCATGAAACTGGATGACTGAAGAAGCTGACCTTCGAGAGCAGATTTGCAGCATTGCAAAATCAATGTTCGACAGGGGCCTTACCGGTGGCTCCAGTGGAAACATATCCGCTCGATTGTCCAACGGGCAATTATTGGTAACGCCGACCGGAAGCAGTTTTGGCAGGCTGGACCCCTCGCGCCTTTCTCTGTTTGATGAAAAATTAAACTTGATATCCGGCGATCAGCCGACAAAAGAAATGCCGCTACATACAGCCTTTTATGACACCAGAAAGGCTGGAGCCATTGTCCATTTGCATTCGTGTCATTCAGTAGCCTTGTCGCTTTTACCCGAAACGGATCCCGACAACATGCTGCCGCCGCTAACGGCCTATGGGATCATGAAATTGGGTAAGGTTGCAATGCTTCCCTATTTCATGCCCGGTGATCCGGAGATTGGAAATGCCATTCGCGGCCTTGCGGGAAAACGCAGCGCAGTGATGCTTGCCCATCATGGCCCGGTAGTTGCAGGAAAAGATATTGAGGCTGCTGCCTATGCCATGGAAGAACTTGAAGAAACAGCAAAGCTGACATTGATGACACGCGGCATGTCACCCAAGCTATTGGATAAAGCCCAAATTAAGGGGCTTGTCACTCAATTCAATGTTGATTGGGATTAAGGCCGGAGCCCAAGCCTAACTGTCAAAGCCCAGAAAACGGGTTACGTTTTCAATTGGTCTGCGCCGCGAAACAACATCATTCGCCACAAAGCCCTCATCGGGCCATCCAAGCGCAACACAGGTCAGGATAACCTGGTCCTCCGGGATGTTTGCAACTTCGCGAACAACCGGGCTTTGCATGATACCCTGGCCGTTTATCACTGCTCCAAGCCCCTTGCTCCAGGCTGCCAGAACAAGGCCATAGGTCATCGCTCCCGTGTCGAAATGGGCGATGGTATTGTTCAGCAGAGAACGGTCAAAACAAACGACAATTGAAACCGGCGCATCAAACTGGCGAAAGCCCCTCATAACCCAATCCTGCCGACGTTCGGCGTCATGGCGCTCAATTCCCATTGCTTCAAACAATTGCACTGCGATCTCGATTTGCCGTTGGCGATGCTCGCCTTCATAGGAGGCATAGTCTTCAATTTCTCTGCTCGGCGTTACCCCGCCCAGCATCCGCTCGGTGTTGCCTTTACGGACCTTCTCGAGTGGCTCTCCTGTCAACACATGCAAATGCCAAGGCTGAGTGTTCATGGAGGAGGGCGCGCGATTGGCCAGCGCGATGATTTCCCCAAGGGTGTCGCGCGCAACTGGTTTGTCCAGAAAGCCGCGAATGGAGCGGCGTTCCTGCATCGCTTTTTCAAGTTCCATGAGATACCTTTTCATGTTGATTGGCGGTGGATTGACGCCTTATGAATTCACAAAATGCCTATCGCAATTTATTCACCTTGTCAGCAACTCAAAGCGTTTTTGACAATAGCGGGAAAACTCTAAATTCGTCGAAAACCTCATTGCCGCATCAAGATGAAGCTCTTAGGGTTTTTAAACCGAAAAGCAAAAACGCCTAAACCGAAAGAGGCTGGATCATGGGAGAACTCAAAAGACTTGTTTTAACAGGAGCTGCAGGACGCCTCGGATCGCATTTGCGCGAACCTTTGACCAGTCTATGTGATGAGCTGGTCTCGACAGATATCGTCGAAAATATCGGCAAACTTTATCCCGGTGAGATCTATAAACAAGGCGATCTGGCCAGTTTGGAAGACATGCTGCATGTTCTCAAGGGTGCGAATATGGTTGTTCATATGGGAGCCTATGCGGATGAGGGGCCGTTTGAAAAACTGCTTGGTCCAAATTTCATCGGTGCCTACAATATTTGGGAAGCAGCATTTCAAAACAGATTACGGCGGGTGGTCTATGCCAGTTCCATTCATGCGGTTGGCATGCACCCCAAAAACGAATTCATTGGCACTGATGTGCGCCACCGCCCGGATACTTTTTACGGTTTGGCGAAGTGCTTTGCCGAAGATCTTGGCAGCATGTATTGGGACAAGAGGGGCCTCGAAAGCGTTCATATGCGTATTTTGTCCTGCGCACAGGTCAACAATGCACGAGCGCTAGGTTCTTGGCTGTCAGTGGATGATCTTGTTCAACTTGTTGTACGCTCCATCGAAACGCCCGTAACCGGTTTTTCGATCGTCTACGGTGTTTCAAATAATGACCGGGTACCGGTGGACAATACTAAGGCCAGTTTTCTTGGCTATAGGCCAAAAGACAATGCAGAACAATTTGCGGAAAAAATACTGGCTGAAACAAAGGTTATAGATAATCAGGACCCCGGGCATATGTGCCATGGCGGTCCGTTTGCATCTGTCGAATTGGGCAATAGCGGCGTGGCGACCATGAACATAGTCGATGACACCAAGAAAGCTTGATCCGGTTACAGGCCGCTCTAGCGGCATTGTCTGAATGCGGTAGCGAAATAAAACTGGTGCCCCCGGACGGATTCGAACCGCCGACCCCCTGATTACAAATCAGGTGCTCTACCAGCTGAGCTACAAGGGCACGCTCTGGTGGGTGCTGGATAGCACAATTTTTAGTCCTGTCCAGACTGATTTTGCAGTTTCAGCAAGTTATTTTGGTTTCTTTTCAAAACTGGTGAGTTTTCGCCACTTTGGCGGGGTTTGGGCAGCAAAAATGATCGTGGAGTCGAATACCGTGTTCAATGGCTTTGCTCATGAATAAAAAGCAGGGGATTTCATTAAGGAGAGGCGTATTTCCCGTTAACACTTTGTTAACCATAAACTTTGAAACTTTATTAACCAAGGCCGATTGCCTTGCCTGCCTCCCATACCCTCAGCTACACTTCACTTGGATGCGGATCCATGCGGTTTTACCGCCAATAGGTGGCCAGTTATACAGGGAACTGGCCAATAGCTCTGAGGCATAGCGATGTTCCGCGTTCAAAAACGCCCAAACCACAAGTCGACTTGGTCGATTGCCAAACTGTCCATGATCACTTTGCTGTCTCTTGGATTTTTTGCGTCTCCGTTTAATTTAGGCGTTGTTGATGCCGGAAATTCCGGCAATTCCATGCGCAAAATGAGTAGTCATAAGGTAAGCCAGTCGGGCGGCGGCAACAGGACGATGCGTCAATCAAACCTTCGCTCAAAGACCTATCAACGCTCCGTTGTCAGTAAAGGTGTAAAGCGAGATGGTTTCAGAAATCACCGTTCAAACATCAAACAGGTAAGCAGAAACGAAAGCGGCAACCGGACCTATACGAAGCGTCGCTCCGTTCTGGATGGCGGAAAAATGGCTGGCAGCTCCAATAGCGTGAGGGTATCAAGTCGTCAGTTATATACTCGTCCGGTGCGTGGCCAGTCGATCAGGCATTACGGCTCATCGAATCAGCGCGGCGAGCGGATTGTTTCTTCAAGAGTGATGAGTACAAGGTCTCACGGAGACGTTGGGGGTAATGCACAACTGCGCAGCGGTGTGAAATATATCAATCGCGGTCATTCCAATTCATACGGAGGTAAAACCGGCTTTCGTGAACTTGCCGGCAGCACACGCACAAAGATCATCAAGCGCGAGCTTAATGGCAATAATCAATCCGGTTCAACAAAGGTTGCAACAGGCTATTCTGATCAAGGTTTGATCATCATCGGCGTGGCTACCGCCTCTGGCATGCAGGAAATAGCTGGCAATCAAATGGGTCAATCAAATGCCGATTGCCAATACGGAACCTATTGCACAATTGATCTGGGTGGCCCGAAAATTATTACGTTTAATGACACTGGTGATATTCAGGATGGTGAACTGACTGAAGATTTGACCGAAGAAGAATATTTGCAAAAATATGGCAGCAAATAAGCCGACTAAATGATTTTTGCAAAGTGCCCTGGCCACTTGGCCGGGGCTTTTTTATTTCTACAGCTTGCTCTGGTCAAACAGCGTGGATTTTTGAGCGGACGATATAAAGCGCAAGAGCAGCCGCATTCGACACATTGAGAGACTTGATTGCTCCGGGCATATCCACACGGGCAAGGGTTGTGCAGGTTTCAGCCGTCTTCTGGCGAATGCCTTTGCCCTCGGATCCAAGGACAAGCGCTATCTTTTTGCCAGTTACACTGTTTTCAAGGATATCCGGTCCCTGACTGTCCAGACCGATGGTTTGATACCCGAGCGTATTCAATTCCTCCAAGGCAGCAGCCAGATTACGAACTTCAATCAGGTCCAGCATATCAAGCGCGCCTGAGGCAGCTTTGGCCAATACCCCGGTTTCCACGGGCGAATGGCGGCCAGTGGTAATCAGGGCGCCCGCATCCATGGCAACGGCAGAACGCATGATGGCGCCTACATTGTGGGGATCTGTGACCTGATCGAGGACCAATAAGAGCGGGCTTTGGGAAATGTCCTGCAGCCGCTTGGCTTTCAAAGGCTCCACTTCCAGAACACAGCCTTGGTGAACGGCATCGGACCCAACCATTTTATCCAGATCACGCGGATAGGTGTCTTCAATTGCAAGCGATGCAGCCTGTTCATCCGTAAGCTCAAGCCGGGCCAAAGCATTTGGCGTAACAAACAGTTTGATTTTTCTGCGAACTTGATTTTCGATCGCATGACGGACTGTATGAAGGCCGTAGACAAACAGGCGTGAAGGATCATCCGGCCCAAAAGATGGACCGTCTTTTCGCATAGGTCGCCCGCCGTGCTTTTTTTGTGCTATTTCACGGCGCTTGCGGCGCTTTTCAGCGTGATGCGTATTATGCGCATCGCTCATTGTTTTTTTGTTTTCATTATCGCTCATGCAAGCGCCGTACCGCGTCTGTTTGAGCGCGGTCAAGGAGATAATGCGCCCAACTGCAAATTGATTGGATGAAATCGTCAAAATAGTGGTTCAATTTCAATTGCCGTGTTGACAGATAGAGGACGCAACGGCATAACCCGCCGCAGATTGTTGATCTATCGAGCAATGATCCATTTCAGTGAAATGAAATGTCTATCAGACACACCCGCTGGTTTGGAGGAGTGTCCGAGTGGTTAAAGGAGACGGACTGTAAATCCGTTCGCTTAGCGTACGCTGGTTCGAATCCAGCCTCCTCCACCATCGGTGTGTTTGTATAAGCCTGCTGCCCAAAGGCGAACCGATTTTGGGACAACAGCATGCGTAGAATAAGCCTGCTGCCCAAAGGCGAACCGATTTTGGGACAACAGCATGCGTAAAATAAGCCTGCTGCCCAAAGGCGAACCGATTTTGGGGTAACAGCATGCGTAAAATAAGCGGGTATAGCTCAATGGTAGAGCAGTAGCCTTCCAAGCTAAATATGCGGGTTCGATTCCCGCTACCCGCTCCAGCTTTTCTTTCAACTCATTCGCTATGATCTCACGTATTAGTGGGGTTGTCGGGCTATTTTCTATTCTGGCAAAATCTTCAGAATTAAATTTCCGATAGCCGCTTTAAAAGCGTATCGTCACCAGATACGTATAAACAAAACCATGACGATTTGATCGGTCAGCGAAGCTGGAATAGACAAAGGGTAAAATAACATGAGTAGCGCAAAAACAGCTGTAATCACCGGGTCAACAAGCGGCATTGGTCTTGGCATTGCAAAGGCTTTGGCTGCTGAAGGCATGAATATCGTGATGAACGGGATTGAGCCCATCGAAAAGGTCGAAGCAGATCGCGCCGGGCTTGAAATTAAGTTCGGGATCAAGGCCATATATTGCCCGGCCAATATGATGAAGCCTGAGGGCTGTAAGGAATTGATTGATGCGGCGGTTGAGGCTTTTGGTAGCGTTGATGTGCTGGTGAACAATGCCGGCATTCAATTTGTCTCCCCGGTTGAGGATTTTCCGGACGAAAAATGGCAGGCGATCATCAATCTCAATCTTTCAGCTGCATTTTACACAACCAAGCATGTGGTTGGCGCAATGAAAGAGCGTGGATGGGGCAGGGTGATCAATATTGCTTCAGCCCATGGTTTGGTGGCTTCGCCTTTCAAATCGGCCTATGTGGCCGCAAAGCATGGCATGGTTGGATTTACCAAGTCCATTGCGCTGGAATTAGCCGAACATGGCGTGACGGTGAACGCCATTTGTCCTGGTTATGTCTGGACGCCTTTGGTAGAGGCGCAAATTCCAGATACGATGAAAGCCCGAGGCTTGAGCGAAGAAGAAGTCAAGCGGGACGTATTGCTGAAAGCTCAGCCAACCAAGAAATTTGTAACCATTGAGGAGGTTGCCGCGTTAGCTGTATTTCTGTGTTCTGACAATGCAGGCTCAATTACCGGATCGGCGCAATCAATAGATGGTGGCTGGGTCGCTCAGTAATTTCCTGTTCAGAAAGAATTTTATTTCTGAAAATAGCAAACGAAAGGTGAGACTTGCCGTCCGCCTGTTAGCAAAATTCAATACCCTGGAGGATAAAATGTCAAAACTGGAACTGTATCAATTTCCGTATCTGTCAGATAACTACGGCTTTATTCTCCATGATGCAACTACCGGTAAAACCGCGGCAATTGACTGCGGTGATGCTGAATCATATTTGCAAGCCTTGGATGCAAAGGGCTGGAATTTAACGGAAATCTGGATCACCCATCACCATTGGGATCATGTTCAGGGGCTTATGGATGTGAAAGCCAAGACCGGCTGCAGAGTCCGTGGCCCGAAACAAAAATCAACAGCCATTGAAGGCCTGGACGAGTATTTTTGGGATGGTGACACATTTGAATTTGCCGGGCGCCGGGTTCAAGTCATTTCCACCCCTGGCCATACCACTGATATGATCAATTATTATCTGCCTTCTGAAAACATTCTGTTTTCTGGCGATACATTATTCACGCTCGGCTGCGGGCGCATATTTGAGGGCACGCCTCAAATGATGTGGGAAAGTATGGAGAGACTGCTGCGGCTTCCCGTTAGCACACTGATCTATGGCAGCCATGAATACACACTGGCGAACGCAAAATTTGCTCTCAGTGTTGATCCTGAAAATGAAATGCTTGAGGCAAGAGCTGTGGAAGTCGAAGAGATGCGCAAAGAAGGCACGCCGACTGTTCCCACTACGCTTGAATTGGAATTGGCAACCAATCCGTTTTTAAGAGCAGGGGACAAGGTCATTCGCGAGCATCTTGGCATGGCAAATGCCAGCGACGCAGAAGTGTTTGCGGAGATCAGAAAGCGTAAGGATAACTTCTAAAACCTGGTTTGAGTCCCGGCTTTAAAAACCATCCAATAAAACCTTGCGATTTGATGCCAAACGCATTATGTCGCAACGCGAACGGCCAAGAGGTTACTGGCATCCTCTTTGGAGGCCTTTTCATGGATGGATGTAATTCGTGAAATCACCGCCAAGAAAACTGTAAGAAATAGGAATACCAAAATGGCAAAATCGAAGTTTGAACGTAACAAGCCGCATTGCAACATCGGCACGATTGGTCACGTTGACCACGGCAAGACAACCCTAACGGCTGCTATCACCAAATATTTTGGTGATTTCAAAGC
>JBAUHS010000045.1:0-11273 GCA_049680405.1 Salaquimonas sp.
TTGATCAGAATTTGCGCGTCTGATTTGTAACGCGGCGAAATAGAAGCGGAAGCAGCAAAAATGATTGCGCCGCCAATCAAGGTCAACAACAGAATCAAAAATTTTCTACGACCAATGGCTGAAAACAGACCCTTTAGATCGATATCAACATCGCTGGTTAAATTCTGTGAAGACGACATTTCATACTCCTGAACAAACTATTGGATGGAATATGAACGAACATGGTAACCAGAGAGTTAAAGCATTATTCGTTGAGCAATGTTTTATCACAATAAGGGCAATTTCTTGAAACATCAGGAAAGCTCGAAATCTGCTCCCTATTATAATGTACGCGGATGATCTGAAATAAAAATCGTGAGTGAAATTTGCTCAAAAAACTAACGGCTTTTACCGCCCATTAACCATAACAGTGTCTTAATGCATTCAACACAGGTCACATTCGACCCATCACAAATTTGGAATGCAAATGCTTCAGGTATTAAAGAATCTACGCTCCGCAGTTTATGCGGTTGCCATCAGCGGGCTGCTGATGAGCGGTTGTGCAACCTATCGGCCAGTTGATGAAGCATTTCATCAGGTTCTAACTCAACCTTACACGCTTGATGCAGGGGACAGCGTTCGAGTTAGAGTTTTTGAACAGGCCGAACTCTCCAATTCCTACGCCGTGGACAAAGCAGGATTCATTGCGTTTCCGCTGGTCGGCAGCATCCCTGCCCGCGGCAAAACCCCCAAGCAGATCGAAGGCATTATCGCTGCAAAATTGCGCAACGGGTTTGTTCGGGATCCAGACGTTTCCGTTGAAATCGACCGTTATCGTCCATTCTTTATCATGGGTGAAGTGGGTACAGCTGGGCAATATGTTTATGTGCCGGGCATGACCGTTCAAAATTCGATAGCCATAGCGGGAGGATTTTCGCCTCGTGCGTTTCAGGGCGATGTGGACATTACGCGCCAGGTAAATGGCAAAGTGCTGAGTGGCCGGGTACCCCTGTCTGATCCGATCCTGCCGGGCGATACTCTCTATATTCGAGAGCGTCTGTTTTAGAATTGAAACAGATGGCTCAGCAAAAACTCAGAATTATCCATTGTTTCCGTTCGCCGGTTGGCGGCATTTTTCGCCACGTACGCGATCTTGTCGAAGCCCATCACAATAATGGCCATGAAGTAGGTATTCTGTGCGATTCATTAACAGGTGGAGCCCATGAGGAGCGCTTGTTTGCAGAAATCGAACCCAAGCTTGGTCTTGGCCTGACACGCATTCCCATGCGCCGGGCCATTACACCGGGCGATCTGATTGCACTCAGGAAAACATATAAACATATTAAAGAATTGAGACCGGATGTCTTGCATTCACACGGTGCCAAAGGTGGCGCTTATGCAAGAATTATCGGTTCACTGTTACGGGTATCAGGTACCAGCGTTGCCCGTTTATATTGTCCCCATGGTGGTTCGATCCACTATAATGCCGGCTCGTTAAAGGGGCGTTTGTTTTTTGCCCTTGAACGGGCCATGGAACGCATGTCGGACAGGCTTATTTTCGTCAGCGACTATGAAAAAAGCGGTTACGAAGCCAAGGTCGGCCCACCGCGTTGTCCCACTTCGCTGATTTATAATGGACTGTCACCGCATGAGTTTGTTGAAGTGGGTGAAGACCCGGATGCAACAGACTTTTTGTATATTGGCATGATGCGGGACCTCAAGGGTCCAGACGTTTTTCTGGATGCATTGGAAAAACTCTATTCAGCGGGTGAAAAAGTTACTGCCCATTTTGTCGGCGATGGGCCGGACAAAGAGAGCTACATCAAACGGATCAACACATCCGACCTGAAGAAATTTGTAACCGTTCATGAGGCGATGCCTGCACGCGATGCATTTCGTAAAGCAAAATGTGTTGTGGTTCCCAGTCGCGCTGAATCCATGCCTTACATTGTTCTGGAAGCGATCGCCGCTGGCAAACCAATCATCTGCACCAACGTAGGCGGAATACCGGAAATATTTGATCAGGAACCCGAGCAATTGATTGCACCCGGAGACAGCACTATTCTGGCGGCGGCTATGCGGCAAATGATGGCGAACAAGAACCGGAAAAGCGAAGCGGCCTCACGCAAATCTCGACTTCAAGAGCGATTTTCCGTTGCGAAAATGGCCGACGATGTCATGACAGCCTATCGGCTTTCTATCAAAGCTTGAAGTTGATCTTCAACGGCCCATAAAATCTTCAGAAAATCATTATTGTTTTATTAGGCATATCCTCACCTAACGCCCTGATTTGTCTCATTATTATACAGTTAGATAAAGTTTGTTAGGCAATTTACCCTATCATATTCCCAAACGTCACTTGAAGAGCGTGGATTTGTGCTCAATACGGGGAATTACATGTCAACGAAAGACACCGAAGCCAAGGAAATCTTTTCAGCCAAAGCTGTTCGAGCTGCCGAAATCGGAGCGAAGATTGATCCTGTTCGCAAGGTCGAAATTAACGATCTAGCAAAGCAGGTTGCCAAGCAATTTGCATCTGATGTCATTTCACCCTCTTTGGTCACCGGATTTTCACGCCTGACCGAGTTTTTCGGTTTAACGCTGATTTCAATGGCGGTCTTTTTTTACTATGTAACGCCTGCAACCTCGATGATGAGTGAATATCTTGCCGCGTCTTTGCTGGGCTCATTTATGACCGTTGCTGCCATCCACGCGATTGATGGTTATCAGATGGATGTCTTGCGGCGCTATATCTCGCAAATATCCAAGGCGGTTACCGGTTTTGCCTTTGCGATGATTTTCCTCTTAATCCTCGCCTTCTTCTCGAAATTGAGTGTCGAGTATTCGCGGGTCTGGTTCGGCACCTGGTTTGTTATGGGCTCTGTATTCATTGTCTGCTTCCGCGCTGCCTTGACAGTCTATGTGCAACGCCTGATGGGCGATGGACGCCTGGAGCGCCGTGCGGTAATTGTTGGCGGTGGAGAGCCCGCTGCAGAGCTCATTCGTTCGCTTGAATCCCAAGGAAACAACGATGTGCGGGTTTGCGGTATTTTCGATGACCGCACGGATGATCGCTCGCCGCCTGTGGTGGTGGGATATCCCAAACTTGGAACGATCTCAGAACTCGTTGAATTCGGCCGCATGGCCCGCGTGGACATGCTCATTGTAACGCTGCCGCTATCTGCGGAAAACCGCGTATTGCAATTGCTGAAACGTCTTTGGGTGTTGCCAGTCGATATCCGTTTGTCTGCACATACCAACAAGCTTCGTTTCCGTCCGCGCTCATACACGTATGAAGGCTCGGTTCCGTTTCTTGATGTGTTTGAAAAGCCAATCGCGGATTGGGATGCAGTCACCAAGCGGATGTTTGATGTTTTCTTTTCCGTACTGGCACTTGTTTGCTTGAGCCCGGTCATGTTGGCGACCATGATTGCCATTCGCTGGGAAAGCAAAGGACCTGTTATCTTTCGTCAGAAGCGCTATGGCTTCAACAATGAAGTTGTCGAGGTTCTGAAATTCCGCTCGATGTATCATGATATGGCTGACGCTGACGCGAAGACCGTAGTGACCAAAGGCGATCCAAGGGTAACCCGTGTTGGCCGTTTCATCCGCAAGACGTCAATTGACGAACTTCCACAACTGATCAATGTATTGCGTGGCCAGCTGTCACTTGTCGGCCCTCGCCCACACGCTGTAAATGCCCATACTGCAAACCGTTTGTGGGATGAAGTGGTGGATGGTTATTTCGCCCGTCACAAGGTCAAGCCGGGCGTTACCGGTTGGGCGCAGATCAATGGCTGGCGCGGCGAGGTAGATGATGACGAGAAGATCCGTGAACGGGTCAATTGCGATCTCTTCTATATCGAAAACTGGTCCCTGCTGTTTGATCTGCAGATCCTGTTTCTTACACCGTTCAAACTTCTCAATACGGAAAATGCATATTGAGCCAGACAGCTTCTCCAATGATGGTTTCATCTACAGGTACTAAACAGGCTGGCAATTTTGCTGGCCAGTTTGCTTTGATGCGGGATGAAAAAATCATCAACCTGCTCTCCAATTCAATGATCGCTTTGGCCGTGTTTCTGGGTGGGTTTGTAATTTTCGAGCCCGCTCCCTATGAATTGATGTTGAGCGCTTTATTGGCCGTTTGGTTTATCTGCGGCATGCGGATACCGATTGAAGTCATGCCACTTTTGATCCTGTTTTCGATTTTCAATTTCGGCGGCATCATTTCGTCCTTCATGATCGAAGACTATATGCGCGGCATTATTTATGTGGCAGTTTCCTATTTCCTGGCGCTGACATCGGTATTCTTTGCAATACTGATCAAGGATGATATGGGCCGGCTTCGATTGATCTTCCGCGCTTATGTGGTTTCTGCCGTTTGCACCTCGATGCTCGGAATCATCGGCTATTTTGGCGTTGGTGGCTTTGAATTGTTTACCCGTTACTCCCGTGCCATGGGAGCCTTTCAGGATCCCAATGTTTACGCGCCGTTTCTTGTAACTCCCATTTTGTATCTGATTTACGGCATTGTGAACCGCTCCCCCACCATGCTGCCCATTCGTGTTGGCGCTTTGATCATTCTGCTGCTTGGTCTGTTCCTGGCATTCTCCCGGGCTGCCTGGGGCCTGTCTGTGATATCTGCAGCGATTTTCTATCTGCTTCTCATCGTCAATGAGCAAAAAGCCAAAAATAAATTAAAGTATATCGTTCTGGCGGCTGTAGGCGTTACGGCCATCTTGTTGCTGCTGATCGTAGCGCTGCAATTTGATGCCGTATCGAGTTTGTTTTCAGAAAGGGCGAAAGCCGTACAGGACTATGATGGTGGCCGGATCGGGCGTTTTGCACGCCATCTACTTGGCTATGAATTGGCCCTCACCCGCCCCCTTGGCATTGGGCCATTGGAATTTGGCTTCATCTTTGGTGAAGACACTCACAATAATTTTGTAAAAGCATTGATGGATCACGGCTGGATTGGATTTATCTCCTGGGTGGCCATCAATCTGTGGACCATGATTAGCGGTTTCAAACTTCTGTTTCGTCAACGTCCGTGGCTTCCTTATTTGCAAATTGCCTATGTTGTTTTCGTCGGCCACTTTATTATCGGTAATGTGATCGACACCGATCACTGGCGGCATTTCTACCTTTTGATCGGTATAATCTGGGGGTGCATTGCCTTGGAAAAACACTGGCAAAAGAATCTGAACAATGCGCCAGCGCCTGTTTTGAAGAGCCATAGTGGCAGCATGCCTAAACCGCAAAAGCAGTCTTCGCTTCTCAATCAGATTTAGATACAAACTTGTCTGTGTGATGCTGATTATGGTTGAATTGATCGGCTTGCCTGCCTATAGATGCGGGCATTCAGAGCGATGGGAAGATTTGCGTTTTCCCGCATTGTGTTTCGTCCATGAAATGGAAGCATGATCTGGATAAAAGTCGGGGCGTAGCGCAGCCCGGTAGCGCACTTGTCTGGGGGACAAGGGGTCGCAGGTTCAAATCCTGCCGTTCCGACCATTTTACAAAAATTCGATTTGCCGTGAGTTTGGATTTCTCAAACAATATCCCATGCCTCTCAGCGAGAAATGCTGCGCATTCTCACCTGTCGGCCTACGGTTGCGCCAGGGCGCAAACCTTGCCTGCCGTTCCGACCATTTCACAAAAATTCGATTTGCCGCAAGCAAACCAAAACTACCGAAAGCCTGTCCGACATGCTTACAGGAAACAACTGGTTTTAAAGCTCCGCTCTAGAGCGATTCTCTTTTTGATAGAATCAAAACAGCGCTCTAAGCCTTTGTTTTAACGAAAATCTTTAGCCCTAGCACGTTTCAGTTTGAAAGGGGCAGGCTTTAGTCAGAGCGCACCTGGTCCAAGAGTCGCTTGCACTCCAGAAGCTCGTACAAGGTTGCTTGCAAGTTCTTTCGATCGTTCTGTGATACAATAAAACTTTCGTCACTGTTGGCGGCACCTGTTTCCTTGCCGCGCAAACGACCCAATAAACCTTTAGAGGTTTTAGCTGCAGGTTTGTTGGCTTCGGTGAAAGCCTCCACCGAGACAGCCTGTTTCGGCTTGCCTCTTGGAGCAGCCTCCTCCGCGTCTACATCAGGCTCAACCACATTTGCAGCACTCACCAGAACATTCGGGTCTTTGATGTCGATCTCGCCACTGCCAATTCCGGTGACAAACTTGTTCCCCTGCTCGCGCAAGATACGTTGAACACCGCGGATCGTATAGCCTTCTTCGTAAAGCAAATGACGGATGCCTTTTAGCAAATCGACATCATCCGGACGATAATAACGCCGCCCACCACCGCGTTTCATCGGCTTGATTTGTGTAAACCGTGTCTCCCAAAAGCGCAGAACATGCTGCGGAAGGTCGAGATCATCAGCAACTTCACTAATGGTACGAAACGCGTCAGGGCTTTTTTCCACGCTCAACTCCAATTAAAAAACACTTTTGTGGTTCCAGATCGTCAGATTATGAACGTGAGGAATCAGTCACATATTAACCCTACAGCCCCCAATTACAAACCATAGGGACCGGGCAACAATATGTTACCTGGGATCAAAAAGCATAAAACGGGTTTTCAGGATGGATATTGCAGTCTCGCGCCACCGCCCTGTCAAAGACAAAAGCGGGTGAACAAAATTTTCGGCTTATTTCTTCAGATTACCAGCCAGAACGGCTTCCTTGAGAATGTTCGATGGCTTGAACACCATTACGCGGCGAGGTTTAATCGGAACCTCTTCACCGGTTTTTGGATTACGGCCAATTCGTTCGGTTTTATCACGGACCAGAAACGAACCAAATGACGACAGCTTGACCGAATCGCCAGCAACTACGCTTTCGCAAATCATATCCAGAACCGCCTCCACCAATTCAGCTGATTCGGTTCTGGAAAGACCTACCTCACGGTATACGGCCTCTGCCAAATCAACCCTGGTGAGTGTCTTTCCACCCATAGGAATATCCCAATTTTACAACCGTCTCTTCCAGCCCAAATTCCCAGACTAACAAATCATATCTAAGTAATTGAAAGGTACTTTTCCGCATGATCAGGCTCAGCCAATCATAGGACAAAAATACGCCTACTTCAGCTAAAAGTGACGATAAATACCTAATATTACTGCTTTATCTAACAGCAATACTTAAATTAAAGCAAGATTACCCTTGGTAAGATGATGACGAAACATTTTGCCCGGTAAATTAATACCGTAAAAGAACCGAACCCCAGGTAAAACCGCCACCCATTGCTTCCAGCAAAACCACATCACCCTTTTTGATCCGTCCATCATCGACGGCCTCACACAGCGCAAGCGGAATAGACGCCGCTGATGTATTGCCATGATGGTCTACGGTGATGACGACTTTTTCCGGATCAATTCCAAGTTTCTTGGCGGACGCATCTATGATGCGCTTGTTTGCCTGATGCGGCACGAACCAATCCAGATCATCGGACCCAAGACCCGTCGCTGCATAGGCCGCTTCAATAACGTCTGTGATCATCCCAACTGCATGGCGGAATACCTCTCGGCCTTCCATACGCAAATTGCCGACGGTCTGGGTGGTCGACGGCCCGCCATCAACATAGAGTTTATCTTTGTGCGCTCCATCTGAACGCAAATGAGTTGTCAGAATACCGCGGTCTTCAGACGTTCCCTTGCCTTCGATAGCTTCCAATACCACCGCACCTGCTCCATCACCAAACAAAACACAGGTCGTACGATCGTTCCAGTCCAGGATGCGGGAAAATGTTTCTGCCCCTATCACCAGAATGCGTTTGGCAAAGCCGGATTTGATGTATTGATCTGCGGTAGTAACGGCAAAAACAAAGCCGGAGCAAACCGCCTGAACATCAAACGCGGCACCATGGGCCATGCCCAACCGATGCTGAATATTCACGGATGTTGCTGGAAATGTATTGTTCGGTGTAGAGGTCGCCAGAATGATCATATCGATATCATCAACAGTGACCCCGGCACTCTTCAATGCAGCTCTAGCTGCTTTTTCACCAAGATCTGCGGTTGTTTCACCCTTTTCAGCAATATGCCTTTGCTTAATGCCGGTGCGTTGGACTATCCATTCATCAGTGGTTTCCACAACCCCTTCCAGGTCTGAATTTTTCACGATGTTGGACGGGGTATAGGACCCGCAGCCGATGATTACTGATCTGATCATTTATCTTCCAATTCAGCTGTCTGATCTGATGCTGCTTTCGCTTCTCTGTCCAAGCCAATTTGCATTTCCTCAAATTGCTTCAGATCTGCACTGATTTTTTCCATAATTCCGTTCGCAACCATATCATGGCCCATTTCAATAGCGGCGGCATAGCCTTCTGCATCTGTCCCGCCATGGCTTTTGATGACAACCCCATTAAGGCCGAGGAACACAGCTCCATTGACCTTGCGCGGGTCCATTTTCTCGCGCAGCTGGGTAAATGCCCCTTTGGCGAAGAAATAGCCTATTTTGGCAAGGAGCGTGCGGCTCATTGCCGAGCGCAGGTAAGAGCCGATTTGCTTCGCAGTGCCTTCGGCAGTTTTTAAGGCGATATTGCCGGAAAAGCCTTCTGTTACCACCACATCAACAGTTCCCTGTCCAATGTCATCGCCTTCAACGAAGCCGTGATATTTCAAGCCTTCCAGATTTGCCGCCCGCAATTCCTGACCCGCCTCACGCACGTCTTCCTGGCCTTTGACTTCTTCAACGCCGATGTTCAAAAGACCAACGCTTGGGCGGTCCAGATCATACAAGGCACGGGCCATCGCAGCCCCCATCAAGGCAAAATCGATCAATTGCTGGGAGGTTGCGCCCACATTGGCGCCGACATCCAAAACAATGCTTTCGCCTTTGATTGTCGGCCATAAAGCGGCCATTGCCGGTCGGTCAATTCCGGGCATGGTGCGCAGACAAAACCGTGCCATGGCCATCAACGCGCCTGTATTGCCAGCGGAGATACACACCGCCGCATCTTCGGTTTTCACCGCTTCAATGGCTCTCCACATGCCGGATTTCCAGCGCCCGGATCTTAATGCCTTGCTGGGCTTGTCATCCATCGCCACATGCACTTCGCAATGCTCTACCCTTGAACGGCCAGCGAGTTTGGGAAAGCGTTTCAATTCCGCATTGATAATGGCGGCATCACCGAACAGGATAAATGACAATTGAGGACGACGCTCCAGGGCGATGCTGGCGCCTTCAATGACAATAGGCGCTCCGAAATCACCCCCCATCGCATCTAGCGATATGATATTGGAATCTGACATTATATCCTTACTGCATTGGTCCTGGCGCACCGAAAGACCGATACGCATTGCGGCTTTCTACATGCCAGCTTTCAGCCTTACGGACAACAGCAATTAGCGACTTGGCGAAGGCTGATCAAGTTGATATTCGGCTGAACAAGCTAATTTACCCGGATTTGCTGTCCAAAACTGTGCCCAAGATGTTCAATCCGGCTTGATCAAGCCTTTTAACGCAGCAAATGGAGATGGCTTTTCATCTTCCAATGTTTCATCCACATCATCTACAATGGACTTGAATTCAGCATCCGATTTGCGCGGATAAGGATCCACCCCCAATATGAAATGTTCCAACGCAATTTCCCAGGCATCCAGGTTTTCCCCGATAAACATTTCAGGCTCGTCCTTGCCGTCATAATCAATGATCAACTCGCCTTCACTGGAAAGGCGTGGCCGCAGCAGTTTCGATCCTTCGGGTAAAAAGGTTCTGTCGATGTCTTCTTCTACTTCGCTCTCAATAGGTTCAAGCGTAACCACACATTCCTGGGTGATCCTCGCTTTTACACTTCCGGTGACTGATACTCCATTGCGGCGCCAGCGCTTCATTTCCAACTCACCCAAAAACCAATCAACGGAAATTATTCCGGCTTCTTCAGCAATGGCGTTTCGCTCAACTTCAGTTGGCTCAAGCTTGAGACGTCTGCCTTTTCCAGGCAGAACCGCTATATTGACCTCAAAAGAAGGCAGCTTGTTATTGGATTTGGCCATGGGAATGTGATCCTTTAGATCCGACTTGCGCAATGCTCATAGAAAATTTAATTCATAAAAAATTTGATGGCGAAGGCCAACGAATTTCACCCTTCATTATTTGATCAGCAGGAATCTCATCTAGAATATTGGCAACCGACAATATGTATTTGGCAAGCGCTGGGTGATTATACGCCGCATTTTCCCCTTCAGAAGAGATAAAACGTGTTTCCAGTTTTTTCAATAATTGCTCTTCGTCCTTATTGTCGATTTCTTCGCTCAAATCTTCCACCACGGCATAGAAGGTGTGGATCATTTTTTTCTTGCGTTTGGGCACACTGGTGTCGCCTACTCCCAGCTCGCGCAAGGCGCGATCTGTATCATCGGTAAAATAGTCAAAAACTTCCTGATTCAGACTTTTGGCCAAGGTTGTATCTTCGCGAACCAGCCTTCGGGAAAACAAGAAGAGATGAAGCGAAACAGCGTCAAATCTGCCTGTTACGGTGTCCGGAAAACCATAATCGGTAAATAACACCGGTTCCCGGGACTGTGCCACAACACTGCCATAAAGTTGCTGTGGAACCTCATGGGTTCGCGTACGCTTGAAAAGGCCTGTAAACATTGTTTCTGGCTCCTTGATCCTGAAGAGGAGATGGGGCAAAATTGGTTTTGATTGGGAGTGGTTGAACTTTCAACCGGGTTAAGCTACCCAACAGTTCTGTTAACTGTCCATGTATTGTAATGGACCAATAAGGCAAGTATTTCGATGGAAATGGCTGACAATTTTGTCGTAACTGAAGTTTCCTCCAGCAAACGTGGAAAAATCACTCGTAATCTGGCGGCGGTCCTGTTGGTGTCGGGTTTGTTATTATCGGGATGCACAACCGAACAAGTATTTTCCAATGGTCCTGTTTTGGAAGACACCCAATTGTCGTTGGTTCCAGTTGGCTCCAGCCGCGATCAGGTTCTGTTGGCCCTGGGCACACCTTCCACAACCGGAACCTTTGACAATGAAGTGTTCTATTATATCTCCCAGACCCGCAAACGCCGTTTTGCCTATCAAAAGCTGAAACTGGTCAATCAGCGTGTTGTAGCAATCTATTTCGATGAGAACCAAATTGTTTCGCAAGTCGCTGATTATGGCTTGCAGGATGGGAAAGTGTTCGACTTCATTTCCCGCACCACCCCAACGGGCGGTAAAGATATCACCCTGCTGGGACGTTTGTTCGGCGGCAAGAAAAACGATGGCACAGCCCCAGTTCCAGCATTGGGTGGATTGGGCGGATCTTAGATCATCCCCTATTCTCA
>JBAUHS010000046.1:0-54961 GCA_049680405.1 Salaquimonas sp.
GTCAGATTAGCGGGACGATTGATAATGCGATAGCGATAATGACGTTTTACAGCAGAAAACCTTGCGTCAAAATCTGGTTCGGCATGTTCCGCCTTGATAACAGATATCGGATGGTTTTTCAGCCGCAAAAGGCCATTGGTTGCCTCAAGAATCTTGAACAAGGGCCATTCCGCCTCAAGGTCCACATGGATGATCTGGCCAAGACCATGGACGCCGGCATCGGTTCGACCAGCGGCAAATACAGTTACGGGGTGACGGACGAATTCCGCCATGGCCGTCTGTATGGCCTGCTGCACCGTTGGCAAACCGTCCTGGGCCTGCCAGCCTTTATAGGGCGTGCCGTCATATTCTATTTGGAGCTTGTAGCGGGGCATTACAATACAAATTCGCCAGCTGAAATCCGGTTTCCCCGCAGAAACTCCTCACCGTCCTGAGCAGATTTTCCAGCCCTCTGCAAACGGGTGAGACGCACGGCGCCATTGCCGCAAGCTATCGTCAACTGATCATCCAGAATCGCTCCTGCTTCACCATTTCCCTCGGCCATTTCCGAGCGAAGGATTTTGACCCGGACCGGTTTTTTGATGCCTTTTTCGCCAAGCTCCATTTCGCACCAGGCGCCGGGAAAAGGTGACAACCCGCGGATATGATCATGCACTTTTTGGGCAGGTTTACACCAATCTATCCGAGCCTCTGCCTTGTCGATCTTGGCAGCGTAAGTCACGCCTTCTTGACTTTGCGGTGTTGTTACCAATTGCTCACGCTCCAGTGCGCCCATGGCACGGATCATCAAATCAGCGCAGGTCTGGCTCAGGGCATCATGCAATTCACTTGCGGTCATGTTGGGGGCAATCGCCACACGCTCCGCCATGGCCACCGGGCCTGTATCCAGCCCCTCTTCCATGCGCATCACCATGACGCCGCTTTCCTTGTCGCCAGCCATGATGGCCCGCTGGATCGGCGCAGCACCGCGCCAGCGCGGCAGCAAAGACGCGTGACCGTTCCAGCACCCCTGTGGAACCCCATCCAAAATCGACTTTGGCAGCAATAGCCCATAGGCAACAACCACGGCCGCATCGGCCTCAAGAGCGGCAAACTTTGCCTGCTCTTCTACACTCTTCAGCGATACGGGCGTATAAACCGGAATACCGAATTGTTCAGCCGCCTGGTGCACAGGCGACTTCCGCTCTTCCATTCCGCGCCCGGCCGGACGGGGCGGCTGGGAATAAACTGCAACCACTTCATGGCCATGGCCGATCAGGCTGGTTAAAACCGGAACGGAGAATTCCGGTGTACCCATGAAGATGAGGCGAAGGGACATGGCTTAGATTACCAGCGGTGAAGCTGGCCCTTTGCCGGATTGCTTGGCGATCTTGGTGAATTTCTTGATCACCATATTGCGCTTCAAGCTGGACAGATGATCAATGAATAATTTGCCGTTCAAATGATCCAGCTCATGCTGGATACAGGTCGACAAAATACCATCGGCTTCCAGGATTTGTTTCTTGCCCTTGCGGTCGAGATACTCAACGGTGCAACCGGCAGGCCGCTCAACTTCCGCATAATAATCAGGAATCGACAAACAACCCTCATCATAAAAAGACGGCTCATCGGAAAACGCAACAATTTGCGGATTGATCAGACAGATCGGGCGCTTGGCGGAAGGCTTGCGCTCGGGACGTTCCGGCGGCTCGACGCCTGCGGCCTCAGCAGCCTCAACTTCAGCATCCCATTTATCCAGCTCATCAGCCCGTTCGATTTCATCTTTTGGATCACCGCAATCAATCACGAAGACGCGGCGCGGCAGAGCAATCTGAATTGCCGCAAGGCCAATTCCCGGCGCTTCATACATGGTCTCGAACATATCATCGATAACCGCGTTCAACCGATCATCGATGGCTTCGACGGGCTTTGAGACTTCGCGCAATAACGGGTCTGGAAGATTGACGATATCAAGTACGGACATGAGATTTCTTTTAGGCTGGCTGTGAACTTTACTGTTGGCTTTCAGATAGGATTTGCAAGCCGCCCCGTCAACCACCGGGCCACTCGCCGTGCCAATAAAGTATTCCTGTTTTGTTCTTTTTATTCGAAATTGCTGCGCGAATCTGCTAACAAGCCCACATGGAAAACACGTTTGATTTTTCTGCATTTCTGCAGACACCGCTATTTACCGCCAATAACCGCCTCTTCACCCTTGGGGAAGTGAGCGCCGGAGTTCTGATCTTTTTGCTGGTGCTGCTGGTTATCTGGCTGGTTCTGGCCTGGCGCAATTCCAAACAACGCGCCGCCCATGAGGCTGCGACCTTGGAGCGGGCCCGCGAGGCTGAGGCGAGGATGGCGGAACTCGTCGCCAATCAGAACGAGTTGACGGGCCGCCTTGCAGCGATGAGTGAGGCCGTTGCCGGCGGCCAGCAAAATCTTGCAAAAGCCGTCAATGAACGGCTTGAATCGATGACCGGGCGTATTGGCCAGTCGATCACTGACACGACAAAAAACACTCAGGAAAGCCTTGCTAAATTGCAGGAGCGCCTCGCGGTCATTGATACGGCGCAAACCAACATTACCGCCCTTTCCTCTCAGGTGGTGGAGTTGCAACACATTCTCAGCAACAAGCAGACGCGCGGTGCTTTTGGCGAGGCGCGGATGCAGATGATTGTGCAGGACGGGCTGCCCATGGGGGCCTATGCGTTTCAGCATACGCTTTCTTCCGGCGCGCGGCCGGACTGTGTGGTTTTCATGCCGAATGATACACCTGCGCTAGTTGTGGATGCGAAATTTCCGCTGGAAGCCTGGAACGCCATTCGCGCCGCCGAAACACCGGAGCGCCAGAAGATTGCCGAGCAGCAATTTCGCCGCGATGTGGAAGTGCATCTGAAAGCGATCTCGGAAAAATATCTTTTGCCCGGCGAAACCCAGGACACGGCTTTCATGTTTGTGCCATCGGAATCGATCTTTGCGGAAATCCACGAAAAGCATGAAGGGCTGGTGCAAAAGGCGCACCGCGCACGGGTAGTGATTGTTTCACCTTCGCTGTTGATGCTGTCGATCCAGGTGATCCAGTCGGTTCTCAAGGATACACGCATGCGCGAACAGGCGCATCTTATTCAGGGCGAAGTTATCCGCCTGATGGAGGATGTCTCACGGCTCGATGATCGTGTTCGCAAATTGGCCGGACATTTCGGCCAGGCCCAAAAGGACATCGACCAGATTCTGGTTTCCTCGGACAAGGTGACCAAACGCGGCAACCGGATTACTGATCTCGAGTTTGAGGAAGTAAAGCAGGTAGAGGACAAGCGACCGGGGCTGAAGGTGGTGGAGTGATGTTTGTGGCTTGTGAAGTTTGGGATCGGTTCTCACGCAGTAGAAAAGAAATCTGATTGATCTGTTGTGACTTTGGCGGAGTGGATTGTCGGGTCTGGCCGAAGGATGACGACGCTTGGAGGTATGTGGTTCAGCCGTCATTTCTGTGCTCGTCAAAGGCATGACGTAGTGGACAGACAACTCCCTCCTCTCCTTTTCTCTCACATCCCACCCATTCATTTTCATTCCAAAGACAGGTAGAGTAGGTTTGAAAGTTCGCAAATGGATTGCGGACTTATGAGAACAGGACACTCCAAAGTAAGGGCCAATGAGATGCAACCAAGGCGCAAATCGATGACAAGACAATTTACCCGCACTCATTTCTCAACTATGTTGTTCTCAATCGTTTTGCTCTCGACTGTGCTCTCCCTCACTCTGTTTTCATCGGCCCAAGCCCAATCGGAATATGAAACTGCCCTTTGTGAGGCGGCGAAGACAAACCGCATGATCGAGTTGGTCTATGACAAGGATATCAGCAAAGGTTGCCTGCCGCGCCTTGTGGATGTGCATCAAGTTGCGATGGGCAATAATGGCCAGCTTTACATGCATGGCTGGCAGAGCCGGGGCTGCACCAAGGGGCGGGATTATGCGGCGGAACGGATATTCCGGTTTGACAAGATCCAGTCCGTGAAACTGATAGACGGTGCCTTTGATGAAAAATCCCGATCCGTCAAAGCGGAAGGCTGGGATGGCTGCATCGGTTCAAACTGCTTTATCAAGGAGAATATTTGCGAGTAGTATTTTGAGGAAAGGGCGTATTTGCTCTTAACCTTGATGGCTTTTGCAAACTCTTTGTATTGCCAAACCCCGAACAAGCGCCTAAAGCACAGGCAAGAGCCGCCCAAGTTGTGGGTGCGGCAATCGCTAAGAGACCTAAAACGGCACCAGATGATTGGTCGCGTGTCTTTCAGGTAAATGCGAGAACATTTCTGAAAGACCTATATGACCGATTTTCACGGCGTTGTTCCAGCGCTTGCTAAAGCTTTAGCCGCACGCGGCTATGAAACTTTAACCCCTGTACAAAAAGCTGTTCTGGCTCCCGAACTTGACGGGGCCGATGCCCTCGTCTCTGCCCAAACCGGTTCCGGCAAAACCGTTGCCTTTGGCATTGCGCTTGCGCCTGGATTGCTCGAAGGCAAGGAGCGCTTTGGGCGGGCAGACAAACCTCTGGCCCTTGCGATTGCGCCGACGCGCGAACTTGCCATGCAGGTGAAAAAAGAGCTGGAATGGCTCTATGCGGATACAGGCGCGAAGATCGCTTCGTGTGTTGGCGGCATGGATATTCGCTCGGAACGCCGGGCGCTTAGTGATGGCGCTCATATCGTGGTCGGCACGCCTGGCAGATTGTGCGATCATATCAAACGCAACGCCTTGCGGCTGGATGATATCAAGGCTGTGGTTCTGGATGAAGCAGACGAGATGCTTGATCTTGGCTTCAAGGAAGAGCTTGAGTTCATCTTGAGCGCTGCACCGGAAACCCGCCGCACTTTGATGTTTTCAGCGACCGTTCCGCGCTCAATCGCAAGTCTTGCCAAGCGCTATCAGCGCGATGCAGTGCGCGTTGAGACGAAGTCTGAAGAAAAACAACATATGGACATCGAGTATCGCGCCTTGGTGGTTTCCGGCAGTGACCGGGAAAATGCGATCATCAATGTCCTGCGCTACTATGAAGCCAAAAACGCCCTCGTATTTTGTGCAACCCGGGCGATGGTCAATCACATGACAGCACGGTTTTCCAATCGTGGCTTTTCGGTCGTGGCGCTTTCTGGCGAGTTGAGCCAGAACGAGCGTACTCACGCCTTGCAGGCAATGCGCGATGGCCGGGCACGGGTTTGCATTGCAACGGATGTGGCGGCTCGCGGTATTGATTTGCCGGGATTGGAATTGGTAGTTCACGCAGAATTGCCGAAAACCAGCGAGACTTTGCTGCACCGTAGCGGACGAACCGGACGGGCCGGAAACAAGGGTGTTTGCGCCATCATCGTTCCCCACTCCCAACGCCGCAAGGCCGAGCGTCTTTTGGGCAATGCAAATATTACCGCTGAATGGGCAAAGCCGCCGACAGCCGATGAAGTGCTTGCCCGTGATGATGAACGGCTGATGGCAGATCCTGCTTTGCATGATGTAATTGAGCCTCATGAACAAGAGTTTATTGGGAAACTGGTGGGCAAGTTTACACCTGAACAAATGGCAGCGGCTATCCTACGGCTTTATCGCAAGGATCATTCGGCGCCGGAAGATATTTCATCTTATACGCCAGCTTATGAAGAGCGCAGTGAAGGACGCGGGCCAAAACGTCGGGGTCCAAGAGAAGATAATGATCGTCCACAACGCGGAGAGCGCGGTGAGCGAAGTGAGCGGCCAGATCGGGGCGAGCGCGCCCCGCGGCCTGCAAAAAGCAAAGACAGAAATGACTTTGTCGGCGGCGTCTGGTTTTCCTTGTCTGTTGGCAGAAAACACAAGGCCGAGCCAAAATGGCTAATCCCGATGTTGTGTCGGGCGGGCGATTTCAACAAACCGCAAATCGGCGCAATCCGCATTCAAGACAATGAAACCCATGTAGAAATTGATCCGGCCCATGTGGATAAATTTGTTACCGCTCTCGGCAAAAACGGAATGTTGGAAAAGAGCATATCGGTAACGCAATTGGCGGGAGAGCCAGCGCGGGACAGCAATCCGCTTCCGGCGGAAGACTATCAAAAGAAACGCGAAAGCTATCGTGAAAAATCCGGGTTCTCCAAGCCCCAAGGGCGCAGTGAGCCTCGAGCAGAAGAAAAGCCGGAAAACACTATTGAAGCCCGTCCGAGCAGAAAACCCAAGCAGGAGCAACGCTCCAGCATTGACGACATTCTGGGCGATTTCGATGAACCCGCCTTTGATGACAATTCGCAAGATGATGGTTTTATTGGCAATCGGCCACGCAAGGAATTTCGCAAGGATATACCAGCAAATGATTCCGCCGAGAAACCTGATCAACCTAAGCGCAAGTCAGGCGGAAAGTCGAAGCCCCACAAGGGCAAGGACAAGTCAAAAGGCAAACCGGGCTGGGCAAAACCGGGCGGCAAGAAAAAACCGAAGCCGGGCGCACGCATTGGTGATGGTTCACAAGCACTGAAACGACCTGCTTCCAAACGAAAAAAATCAAAAGACTAGCGCCTTTTGCTTATTGTATGCTGAGTAAATTTGTCGCGAAGCGCGTGATAAGAAAAAAAGTTATAACGATGAGCAAATCGAGCTGCTCAATATAAGGAGATTTGGGATGTCCGTAACATACAGTGAAGTTGATCCAGATGGCTTGATGGAATTTTCGGTCGTCTTTACGGACCGGTCCTTGAATTCAATGTCGAAACGGTTTCAGCAGGTGATGCGGGACCTTTCGGAAAATCTGAGCGCCGTCTATACCGCAAAAGGCGTTGCAATCGTCCCAGGTGGCGGAACCTTTGCCATGGAAGCCGTTGCGCGTCAGTTTGCAACCGGTAAAAATTGCATGGTCATTCGCAATGGCTGGTTCAGCTATCGCTGGACGCAGATTTTCGAAATGGGCAGTATTCCTGCGTCGACGCAAGTGATGAAAGCAAGACGCTCGCTCGATAATATTGATGCGCCCTTCTCACCAATGCCGATTGATGAATTGGTGGCAGCGATCAAATCCGAGCAACCTGACGTGGTCTTTGCGCCCCATGTGGAAACTTCTGCCGGTATCATTTTACCTGATGACTATATCAAGGCAGTTGGTGAAGCGGTTCATTCTTACGGCGGATTGTTTGTTCTTGATTGCATTGCATCGGGCTGTATCTGGGTTGATATGGAAGCATGCGGCGTGGACGTTTTGGTTAGCGCTCCGCAAAAAGGCTGGTCAGCCTCTCCGGCGGCCGGACTGGTCATGCTCAGCGACAAGGCGATTGAAGTTCTTTCGCAAACGACCAGCACAAGCTTTTCCTGCGACCTGAAAAAATGGTTCGATATCATGAAAGCCTATGAGAATGGCGGCCATGCCTATCACGCTACCATGCCGACAGATTCGCTTGCCCGTTTCCGCGATATTTTGATGGAAACAAAAGAATTCGGATTTGAAAAAGCAAAAGAACTGCAATGGTCCTTGGGTACAAAAACACGCACATTACTTGAGGGTGCAGGTTTCAAGAGCGTTGCAGCAGAAGGTTTCAAGGCTCCAGGCGTCGTGGTCAGTTATACGCAAGATCCTGAAATGCAAAACGGCAAGAAATTTGCCGAACAGGGCATGCAAATCGCCGCAGGCGTTCCGTTACAGGTAGACGAAGGCCCGGACTATAAAACTTTCCGCATCGGTTTGTTTGGTCTTGATAAACTGAAAGATGTTGAAGGCACCATCGGTCGTCTTGAAAGTGTATTAAGCAAACTGGCTTGATCTCAATAAACTTAAAAACTGCTGCGGCTCTTGATGGCCGCAGTGAGCGTTCCTTCATCAAGATAATCCAATTCACCGCCAACTGGCACACCGTGAGCAAGGCGCGTGATTTTGATTTCCACGCCTTCCAATTGATCGGTTATATAGTGTGCGGTTGTCTGACCTTCGACGGTGGCATTCACCGCGATGATAATCTCTTTGGTTTCATTATCCGGTGATGTCACGCGATTGACCAGGGAAGCGATGTTCAAGTCATCAGGCCCGATGCCGTCGAGCGGCGAGAGTGTTCCGCCCAAGACATGATAGCGGCAATTGATGGCTGCAGCGCGCTCAAGGGCCCACAAATCAGAAACATCCTCGACCACGACAAGCAGTGCCGGGTCCCGGCGCGGGTCACAGCAAATAACACAAGGGTCAGATGTATCCACATTGCCGCAAGTGCCGCAAATGACAACGCGGTCCGCCGCCTCCTGGGCCGCAACAGCCAAGGGCTGAAGCAGTGTCTCTTTTTTCTTGATGAGGTGCAGAGCCGCACGACGGGCCGAGCGGGGCCCGAGCCCCGGCAAACGAGCCAGTATCTGAATGAGCCGTTCGATCTCCGGCCCGGTAACGGATTTCACCATTTGCAAGCAGCCTTAGAAGGGCAGTTTCATGCCGGGAGGAAGTGGAAGGCCTGCGGTCATTTCCCTGGTTTTTTCTGCCATGATGGCCTCAACTTTGCCTTTGGCATCAGCGTGGGCCGCGATAATCAGATCTTCGATCATTTCAACTTCCCCATCTTTTACAAGACTCGGGTCAATTGACAGACTGCGCAGATCGCCTTTGCCGGACAGGGTAACAGTCACCATGCCAGCGCCGGAGGTTCCTGATGCTTCCACCAATGCCAGACCCTCTTGCATTTCAGCCATCTTGGCTTGCATTTCCTTGGCTTGCTTCATAATGCCGAGAATATCTTTCATCAGTCTACTTTCCTGCTAATCGTCATGATTTGAAAAACGCCGCCAACGCAACGCCTGCTTTCAGATGGGTCTATTCGTAAAAGTCGTCAAGGCCATCATCGGGCAAAATGATTTCGTCCGTATCTTCTTCTGGAACCGGAGCAAGGCCCAGAACCTCGGGCTCCTTGATGCGCACATCAACGATACGAGCGCCGTCAAAAGCTTTCATCAACGCGGTCACGGCGGGATGCGAGCGCGCCTTTTCCATTTGATTGTCTTTTTCGGCCGCCTCAATCTCTTCAAGCGTTGGCAGACCTTCCTTGTCTGAAATGACTATATTCCAGCGGATGTGTGTCCATATCTCTAACTGCTGTTTAAGGAGTTGCAGGCTTTCACGCGAGGCATTGCCAACCTGATTAAACTCGAAATAGCCAGACTTGAATTCGACCAGACGGACATTCCGGCGAAGATAGGTTTTCGTCTTGATGTCGCGTTTGTCTTCGGTAAGAAAAATCAGTTCTTCAAAAGAATTCAAAATCAGCGGAGGCTGATCATCCGTCTCAAGATCCTTTTGCCTTTGAGGCGCCAGCGCCGGCGAACCACTTTGTGAGATAGAAACAGGTTTGATGTCTGCGGATTCAACTTGCGACGGTGAAGACTGAAAACTGATCGGCGCAGAAACCGGGGGTGCATGGGTGACGTTGGGCGTATTTGAAACAGCGCTCGTTGCACTGCCAGAACCTTGCGGCATGGTAGCAGATGCACTCGGACTTTGACCTGCAACTGGCTGCTGAACCTGTCTGACCAACTCTTCATGAGAAGGCAAATCCGCCGCATGGGTCAGGCGAACAAGCACCATATCAGCGGCGGCCAATGCGCGTTCGGACGAGCGAACCTCAGCTAAGCCTTTAAGCAGAATCTGCCAGGTACGGCCCAGGATACGAATCGATAATTTGTCCGCATATTCCTTGCCGCGCTTGCGCTCATTTTCTGACAAGGCGCTGCCTTCACCCATCATCGCGCCGGGGCCATCTTCAGTCGCGTATTTGAGCCGTGTTACATAGTGGATGAAATCGGCAAGATCCGTCAGCACCACATAGGGATCCGCACCGGTGTCATATTGCTCTTTCATCTCACCAAGCGCGCCAGCAATGTTACCGGTCATGACATTTTCAAACAGATCAATCACACGGGCCCGATCAGCAAGGCCAAGCATGGAACGGATATTTTCTGCTTCCACGCGGCCCGCAGAATGAGCAATCGCCTGATCAAACATTGACAGGGCATCCCGCACGGAACCCTCCGAGGCCCGGGCAATCAACCCCAAGGCATCGACATCGGCCTCCACGCTTTCAGCTTCGGCAATCTTTTGCAGATGGGCCACCATCATGCCTGAATCAATTCGCCGAAGATCAAAACGCTGACAACGGGAAAGGACCGTGATTGGCACTTTGCGAATTTCGGTTGTGGCAAAAATAAATTTCAGATGCGCCGGCGGCTCTTCCAAAGTCTTCAAGAGGCCATTGAAGGCGTTACGTGAAAGCATGTGCACTTCGTCAATGATATAGACTTTGTATCGGGCCAGCGCCGGAGCATATTGCACCGATTCGATGATGTCGCGGATATCATCAATACCTGTATGAGACGCCGCATCCATTTCGATAATGTCTACATGGCGCCCTTCCATGATGGCCTTGCAATGATCGCCTTCAGTGGCCAGATCAATTGTCGGTTCTTTAATATCGCCTAACTCATAATTGAGTGCACGTGCCAAAATACGCGCCGTGGTGGTCTTGCCCACTCCGCGAACGCCCGTCAGCATATAGGCTTGGGCGATCCGCCCGGTCTTGAATGCATTGGACAAAGTGCGCACCATCGGCTCCTGGCCGATAAGGTCGTCAAAGTTTTGTGGGCGATATTTGCGCGCCAAAACCCGATATGCGTTGTTCTCTTGCATGAAAGCCCGATCTGACAGGGTAAGTGTTGCGCCACTATACAAGTTTTGCGGCGGGGATAAACCTCGACAAGGCTATCGCAGCATAAAAAACGGGGGCAACTTCAAAAATCAGGGAAAAGGTGGAAGGCTGGTATAGGTGACCCGAATTGGAATCTCGTTGTGGCTGCTTCCTTCCGGACCTGACCAGGTTGGCGAGTAACTCGTCCACCACCAACCTTCCGAGGAGACATATCGTATTTTGTTTCCTAAAATGCAAGTGTCGGGAAAAAGAATCAGGGAAAAACACATCGTCATGAATTGGTTGAGCAAGACCTTTGCCCTGGATCCACGATTGGAAAAAGACACGATTTTGATCTCCTCAGATGGGGCATGGCAAACACGGTTGATGAACGACAAGAGATGGCCGTGGATCATCGTGGTTCCTGTCATGCATGACTTAGAGGATATTGATGACTATCAGCGCGGAGCGCACGAACCCCTGATGCAGCATCTTGCAGACATTTCTTTGACGCTGAAGGATTTGGGCCTTTGCACCTCTACAAATGTTGCCAGTATCGGCAATGTCGTTAAACAAATGCACTGGCATGTTGTTGGCCGCAGCGAAGGCGACCCGAACTGGCCCGCTCCGGTCTGGGGATTTGAAAAGGCAATTCCATACAGTAAAACTGAAACCGAACATTTCATTTCCGACTTCAAGAAAGCATTTCGTGGCACATTCTACTGATATTTTTTCCAATACGACATTTCCCGAACCTTCAAGCCTGGTAGGATTTTCTCAAAACCGGCTCATTCGTGATGCGGAAAATCGCGATGAAGATACATTGGAGAGGGTAATCGATGATCCAGCCGCACAGTTTTACATCTTCTCCCGCGGAACCGTTCTTATTCAAAAAAGCGAATATCCCGGAGCAATCTTTTCCCTTGAAGAAGCACAAAAATTTGGCGCCGATCCCAAAAAAGCTGTTTTGTTAGGCCAATCGGAAAATGGTCCCCGCATTGCCATTCCGGCTAAAATTGACGGTGAAACACTCCGCGAACCTTATAAGCTGTATGATTATCGCTCGCTGCTTTATTCAAGTTCTGTCAGTGAAGAAGATGTTGGTGCCATTGCCCAAGGGGGTAGTATTTTATACTGGCATGCGGTCAACAAGCATTGCGGAAAATGCGGCACGCTATCAGTTTCGCATATCGGTGGCTATCGGCGCGATTGCCCAAGCTGCGATCACAAGATTTTTCCGCGCACGGACCCGGTCGTTATCATGCTTGCTGTCAAAGACGACAAATGCCTGATGGGCCGCAGTCCGCATTTTCCTGAGCATTGGTATTCGACCCTTGCGGGATTTGTGGAGCCGGGCGAAACAATAGAAGATGCGGTGCGCCGCGAAACCTTTGAAGAAAGCGGCATCAGGATCAGACGCGTTCAGTATTTCGCCAGTCAGCCCTGGCCGTTTCCTCATTCACTAATGATCGGCGTTCACTGCGAGGCAATCAGCGATGAGATTTCATTTCAGGACAATGAATTGGAAGACTGCCGCTGGTTCACCCGCGAAGACGTAAAGCTGATGATTGCTGATGAGCATCCACAGCAATGGAAATGTCCACCAAGCAGAGCCATTGCCCATGCCCTGATCAAGGCCTGGGTGGGTTGAATTACCGGCCCTGGGCTTGGGGATAAACGCCTAATATCTTGAAATCCTTGCAAAAGAATTGCAGTTCTTCAAAGGCAAGTTTGACGGGCGCATCATCAGGATGGCCTTCGATATCCGCGTAAAACTGTGTTGCAGTGAAAGCTCCGCCAAGCTGATAGCTTTCCAGCTTTGTCATGTTAACGCCATTGGTCGCAAACCCACCCATGGCCTTGTAAAGCGCGGCGGGAATATTGCGGACCTGAAACAGGAAAGAGGTCATGACGGGGCCATTATTGGCCTGCGGACGCTCTTCGGTTTTTGATAAAATCACAAAACGGGTTGTGTTGTGATCTGCGTCCTGAACATTTTGCGCCAGGGTTTCAAGACCATAAATCTCTGCGGCAAGCGCAGGGGCAAGGGCTGCGAGGGATTTATCTTTCCACTCGGAAACAAGTTTAGCAGACCCTGCCGTATCACCGCCGATTTCTGCTTTCCAGCCATGCTTGCGGATAATATTGCGGCATTGGCCAAGGCCATGAATATGGCTGTAAACTGCCTTGATATCCTCGATTTTGGTTCCAGGCAGGGCCATCAAGTCAAAACGAATAGGAAGGAAGTGCTCGGCAATAATATGCGTCTCATGCTGGGGCATTAGATGATGGATATCCGCCACGCGCCCGGCAAGGGTGTTTTCAATCGGGATCATTGCCAAATCGACGGCGTTTGAATCAAGCGCCGCGAAGACGTCTTCGAACGTGTCGAAAGGGACCGGGGTCATATTCGGGAATTTTTCCCGGGAGGCTATTTCCGAATTGGCGCCTTTTGCACCTTGAAAGCCGATATTGCCTGATCGTTTCATTCCAAATTCCAAATTTCGCTTCGGGCCGTTTCAAGCGCCCAGTAGTTTCCTGGCTTTTTCCAGATCTTCGATTGTGTCTACACCCAGAGGGGCTGTGTCAACAATCGCGATATCTATTTGCATGCCATTTTCAAGAGCGCGAAGCTGTTCCAGCTTTTCACGCATTTCCAGCGGTGATGGCGGGAGAGATACAAACCGCTCCAGAGCCGCCCGCCGATAGGCATACAAACCGATGTGATGATAAAGCGGGCCTTCACCATAGGGCGCTGTGGCGCGGGTAAAGTATAAAGCGCGCAGCAGGTCTTTTTTGACAGGCGTTCCGATGGCTTTGACGACATTCGGGTTGGTTCGCTCATCCTCATCGAGGATTTCAGTCGCCAAAGTTGCTATATCAGCCTTGCCATCCTGCAAGGGTTTCAAGCTGGCCCGGATCAATTCAGGCGAAATTGTCGGTAAATCCCCTTGAACATTGACGATATACTCTGCCGCACCATCCGGATCGATCAAGGTGACAGCTTCCCAAATGCGGTCTGAGCCGGAAGGATGATCTTCTCTGGTCATCACAACCTCGCCGCCACTAGATTTTACAGCGTCAAATACGCGCTGATCATCCGTACAGACCACAGGAAGGCCGATTTTCGCCTCGAGAGCCCTGTCAAGCACATGCAGGATCATTGGTTTTCCGGCAATAACCGCCAAAGGTTTGCCCGGAAGCCGGGTAGAAGCCATTCTAGCGGGGATTAAAACGAGGGTTTTTGCCATTATTCACTCAAAATCTTGAATTTCGAACCCTTTACACCTGCCTCGGCGCACAACTCGGTGTCAAAAAGTCTCAGTTGAAGAACTCATACAGGCGTTGCAACAAGGGCGCAAACACATTAGTGATTTCCCAAATTTGCTTTTAACTTGTGTTTCACTGCTGGCGGTATGGTGTAATATACTGGTTTGGTAACGGAACAAGCTCCGGTGATTTTAGTATCGGTTTGAAAATTGAGGTCTTAAAGATGAATGCCTTTGAAATGAACAAAATAGCGCTGGCTTTTCTGGCGGCTGTTTTCGTACTCTTTTCCCTTAGCCTTTTGAGTGGCAGCATATTCAATGCTCATACGCCTGAGCAGGCTGGCTATGAAATTGCCGAAGCTGAAGGCGGCGGCGGAGCCACTGAAACAGCAGCCGCAGGCCCGGCCTATGAACCAATTGAAGCATTGCTTGCCAGCGCGGACCTTGCAGCTGGAGAAACCGTGTTCAAGAAATGCGCCTCATGCCATACCTGGGAAAACGGTGGGGCCAACAAGGTTGGACCTAACCTATGGAATGTTGTTGGCGGACAAATTGGCAGCCATCATCCGGAATTTTCTTATTCTGCAGGGCTTAAAGCTTACGGCGAATCTGGCAAGAATTGGACTTATGAAGAATTGAACGGCTTTCTGTTCAAACCAAAGGCTCACATCAAAGGTACTGCGATGGGATTTGCCGGTTTGAAGAAAACCGAAGACCGCGCAAATTTAGTTGGATGGTTGCGTACACATTCTGACAGCCCGGTTCCACTGCCAGGCTCGTAAGATCGTCTTTACATAACTTCAAAAAGCCGGGTCAATGATCCGGCTTTTTTGTATCCCGCATTTCTTTAATCTTTTTCTGTATATTGCCATCGGTTTGTCAAACTATGTTACAACGCTACCTATAGGCTATATCCACAAGGGAGCATTTATGAGCAGTAACAGACAAACACCCAAAGTCGATTTGGCGCAGGTAGCAACATTCTTTCCCTTTTCACGTCGTGAATTCATCAAGACCGCATTTGGGACAGCCGCCAGTCTGGGTTTTATTGGCCTGCCCAACTTCTCTCTAGCCAGCAACGCGACCAGCAAAAAACTGCATGGCCTGTCCGCCTTTGGCGAATTGAAATATCCCGAAGATTATACGCATTATGACTACGCAGCCCTCGACGCGCCAAAAGGAGGCACTTTCGCTTTTGCTCCATCAAACTGGGCGTTCAATCAGAACACCCAGACCTTCAACACGCTTAACACCTATATATTGAAGGGTGAAGCGCCGCCACGAATGGAAGGTTGCTATGATACTTTGATGGGCGGGACTCTGGATGAGCCGGATTCGCTCTATTGCACCTTGTCCAAATCAGTCGAAATTTCCGAAGATCGCAACACCTATATTTTCGAACTACGGCCTGAAGCTCGGTTTCATGATGGCTCGCCGGTTACAGCAAGCGATGTGGCATTTTCCTATCTGTTGCTGAAAGAAAAAGGTCATCCGCAAATCGCCGTGGATCTGGTTCATTTGGTTGAGGCCAATGCCCTTGATGATCACACATTCGAAATGAAGCTTTCAGGCAAACAATCGGAACGGGCGATCCTGTCGCTTGCCTCAACGATCCCGATTTTTTCCAAGATATTTTATGAAAAGCTACCGTTTGAAAATCATGTAATGGAGCTTCCCATGGGGTCCGGGCAATACAAGGTGGGGAGTTTATCTCCGGGTCTCTTCATCGAATATGAACGTGATAAAAACTATTGGGCGCAGGAATTGCCTTTCGCCAAAGGCTTCAGTCATTTTGATACGATACGGATCGATTTCTTCCGGGAGCGCCAGGCAGGCTTTGAAGCTTTCAAGAAAGGCGTTGTCAAATGGCGTCAGGAATTCACCTCAAAAACCTGGGCCACGGAATATAATTTTCCGGCCGTCACATCGGGCAAAGTAGTGCAGTTGGAGTTTCCTGATGAAAAGCGACCTTCGCTTCAGGGCTGGGCAGCAAACTCACGAAGAGCAAAACTCGCCGATCCAAGAACACGGGAGGCCATTGGCCTTGCCTTTGATTTTGAATGGACCAATGAGAAATTGTTTTACGGGGCCTATCAAAGAAGCAACTCTATTTTTGAGCAATCGAATTTTGCAGCAACTGGCATGCCGTCAGAAGCAGAACTGGCTCTGCTCAATCCTTTGAAGGATCAATTGCCGGAAACCGTATTTGGCGAAGCGGTCATGCAGTTTAAAACAAATGGCAGCGGACGGGACCGGCGCGCCTTGCGCAAAGCACAGGAGCTTTTACTTGCCGCAGGATGGAAACGGGACGGCAATATCTATATGGATGGAGACGGGAACCGGCTCGAAATTGAGTTTCTCATTCGAAGTCAGATTTTCGAACGCATTCTGGGACCTTTTGTTGAAAATCTGCGCACGATCGGTATTCCCGCTCAAATTCGTCTGGTTGACCCCTCACAGTTTCAGGCAAAGCTGGAAAGCTTTGATTTTGATTTTGTTGGGATTGCCCTGTCCTTGAGCGCAACCCCCACGAAAGAGTCGCTGAAGCAAATGTTCCATTCAGAAAGCGCTGGCCGGCCTGGCTCCAGAAACTATCCTGGCGTATCAATTCCGGCAGCAGATCGCTTAATTGACGGTCTTGATGCGGTAAAAACCCGCCAAGAGCTGGAAACTGCCATAAAAGCACTGGACAGGGTCTTGCGTGCGCATCATTTCTGGATTCCAAATTGGTTTGCACCGAATCACCGTGTTGCGGCATGGAACATTTTTGGCTGGAAAGAGCCAAAACCCGATTATGGGTTTGTTCCTGAGAGCACATGGTGGATCGATCCTGAAAAGGCTGCGGCCATTGATAATTAGCATACGGGGGTTCTCCGGTGCGTAAACCGGGGATGATAAAATCCAATGGGAGCCTATATCCTCAGGCGATTATTGTTGATGATTCCAACCATAATCGGGATCATGACAATCACTTTTGTGGTGATTCAATTTGCGCCGGGCGGCCCAGTTGAGCAGGTTGTTGCGCAACTGACTGGACAAGGGGGCTCGGCAACGGATCGCCTGTCAGGCGGAGGCAATGACTTCACCCAGGATTCCTCATCGGAAGGCGGTTCGCAATATCGCGGTGCTGCAGGCCTTGATCCGGAATTTATTGCAAAACTGGAAGCTCAATTCGGTTTCGACAAGCCACCGCTGGAGCGGTATGTGTTGATGCTGTGGAATTATGCGCGTTTTGATTTTGGCGAAAGCTATTTTCGAAAGATCGATGTGATCGATCTGATCAAGGAAAAGATGCCGGTGTCGATTTCCCTTGGCCTTTGGATAACGCTAATATCCTATATCATTTCCATTCCCCTCGGAATCAAGAAAGCCATCAGTGATGGCGGGCGGTTTGATGTGTGGACCAGCGGCGTTATTATTGTCGCTTATGCCATTCCCGGTTTTTTGATCGGCGTAATGCTTTTGGTGTTTTTCGCCGGAGGATCCTATTTCGACTGGTTCCCCTTGAGGGGCTTAACGTCGGAAAATTTTGATGAATTATCGCTTTTTGGCAAGATTGTAGATTATTTCTGGCATTTGGCTTTGCCCCTGACAGCTCTGGTTTTGGCGGCATTTGCCACCACAACCTTGCTAACTAAAAACTCGTTTCTCGATGAAATCCGAAAACAATATGTGCAAACCGCGAGGGCCAAGGGACTGAATGAAAATCAGGTTCTTTACGGCCATGTTTTCCGTAATGCCATGTTGATTGTCATTGCAGGTTTTCCCGGCGCTTTTATCTCGGCATTCTTCTCCGGCTCCTTACTGATCGAAACCATCTTCTCTCTGGATGGTCTTGGCTTCCTCGGCTACACCTCCATCATCCAGCGTGATTATCCGGTTGTTTTTGCCACCCTGTTCATTTTCTCGATCATGGGCCTGGTGGTCAGTCTGTTGTCCGATCTTTTATATACGTGGATCGACCCACGCATCGACTTTGATTCAAGGCAGGTGTGATGGATATGGCAACTCAATCAAGCACCATCCAACGCACTAAGTGGTTTGGTCTCTCGCCGCTCAACCAGCGGCGCTGGCAAAACTTCAAGGCAAACAAGCGGGGCTATTGGTCCTTGTGGATTTTCTTGATCCTGTTTGTGCTTTCGCTATTTGCAGAATTTATAGCCAATGACCGTCCTATTATCATCTCCTTTAAAGGCTCATTATATTCGCCAATCTTTGTGGATTATCCGGAAGAAAAGTGGTTGGGTGAGGATGGGTTTCTGCCTGTTACAGATTACAAAATTCCCGAAATTGAAGAAGCCTTCGAAGCCAATGGCTGGGCGATCTGGCCGCCGATCCGTTATTCTTTCAGGAGCGTCAACAATGACGTGCCTGAGCCTGCTCCATCTGCCCCTACCTGGCTCTATGAATCACAGGAGCAATGCCAGGGATATGTGAATGACACGGACGATGTCGGGTGCAGATTGGGAAACTGGAATTGGCTGGGGACCGACGATCAGGCGCGAGACGTTTTGGCTCGTTCCATTTACGGGTTTCGAATATCAGTCTTGTTCGGTCTGATCTTGACGCTATTTTCCGCAGTCGTTGGCGTTACAGCTGGCGCAATCCAGGGCTATTTTGGCGGCTGGACAGATTTGTTATTCCAGCGCTTTATCGAAATCTGGTCTTCGCTTCCGGTCCTTTACATCCTCCTGATCATTGCGGCCATATTACCACCGGGCTTCTGGATTTTGCTGAGCATCATGTTGATGTTTTCATGGGTCGGTTTTGTTGGCGTGGTTCGCGCCGAATTCCTTCGGGCGCGTAATTTTGAATATGTGAATGCCGCCAGAGCGCTTGGCGTTGGCAATCGCACGATCATCTTCAAGCATTTGCTACCAAATGCCATGGTCGCCACTTTGACATTTTTGCCTTTCATCCTGAATGGCTCAATCACAACACTGACCTCGCTCGATTTTCTTGGCCTTGGCCTGCCTCCCGGTTCTGCCTCCCTCGGTGAACTGCTTCGTCAGGGCAAAGAAAACCTACAGGCGCCCTGGCTCGGCATTACGGTTTTCGTGGTGGTATCTCTGATGCTTTCCCTACTCATTTTCGTCGGGGAAGCGGTTCGTGATGCGTTTGATCCAAGAAAGACATTCGCATGAGCAATTCCCCTCTCCTTTCGGTCAAGAACCTTTCGGTGGTGTTTACCCAGGGGGGAAAAATCTCCACTGCCGTTGACCGTGTTTCCTTTGATATCCATGCGGGAGAAACAGTGGCTTTGGTTGGCGAATCTGGCTCGGGAAAATCCGTTTCTGCGCTGTCTGTGCTGAAGTTACTTCCTTATCCGGCAGCCTCTCATCCAACGGGGGAAATCTTTTTCGAAGGTAAAGACCTGCTCAAAGCAAGTGAACCGGAACTAAGAGCAGTTCGCGGCAATGATATCACCATGATTTTTCAGGAGCCGATGACATCGCTCAATCCGCTCCATACAATCGAAGCTCAAATCACCGAAGTGCTGAGGCTACACAAGGGAATGGATGCCAAGCAAGGCAAAGTGCGTACTTTGGAACTACTCCATCAAGTGGGCATTCAGGAACCAGAAAAACGCCTTAATGCCTATCCGCATCAACTTTCCGGCGGCCAGCGCCAACGGGTCATGATTGCCATGGCACTAGCTAATGAACCGAAACTGCTGATCGCTGATGAGCCGACAACCGCGCTGGATGTGACGGTGCAAGCGCAAATCCTGAAACTGCTGAAAGACCTGCAAATCAGCCATGGATTGGCACTGCTCTTCATTACACATGATCTCGGCATAGTTCGAAAAATTGCTGACCGAACCTGTGTCATGCAGCAAGGAAAGATTGTCGAACATGGACCGACCCAAGAGATTTTCTCCAAACCGGAACATGCCTATACCAAGCATCTATTGACGGCAGAACCAAAAGGTAGCCCTCCAAAAGCTGATTTGAACGCGCCGGTTGTTTTGAAAGGCGAGGACATAAAAGTCTGGTTCCCGATCAAGAAAGGATTCATGCGCAAAACCGTTGACAACGTGAAAGCAGTTGACGGCATTAATCTTGTCTTGCGAAAAGGCCAAACCCTTGGTGTGGTTGGAGAAAGCGGCTCAGGCAAAACCACACTTGGGATGGCGCTTACGAGGCTGATTCCATCCCAAGGAAAAATCGTTTTTCTGGGGCAAGACATCAATCAAAAAAGTTTTCGCGAAATGCGCCCCTTTCGGGATCGTATGCAGGTCGTTTTTCAAGACCCTTATGGTTCGCTCAGCCCACGCATGAGTGTGGCGGAAATCGTTGCCGAAGGTTTGAAAATTCACGAGCCCAAGCTTACTCCACAGGAACGCGACAACCGTGTTTCCAAAGCGCTTGCGGAAACCGGACTTGATCCTGAAACCCGTCATCGCTACCCGCATGAATTTTCAGGTGGACAGCGCCAGCGGATCGCAATTGCCCGGGCCGTTGTTCTTGAGCCGGAATTCATCATGCTGGATGAGCCGACATCCGCGCTGGATATGAGTGTGCAGGCCCAGGTGGTTGACCTGTTGAGAGACCTGCAGAAACGACGCGGACTTTCCTACATGTTCATCAGCCACGACTTGAAAGTGGTCCGAGCACTCGCCAATGAGGTGATTGTCATGCGGTCCGGCAAGATTGTTGAACAGGGAACATCAGACCAGATCTTCAACTCTCCTAAAACTGCCTATACCAAGGCACTGATGGCAGCGGCTTTCGATATTGAGATCGCTCCTGGTGCTGTGACGGAATAGGGAGAGACGCTGAGATGAAATCTCCAGTATTACTCGCGGTAAAATTTGAGGGTGAACGCAAAACCGAATCCTTTTCCGATGCTTTTCCAAATCGCAATGTTATTAATCTTCGTGATGAAAAAGATCAGAGCAAAAGCTATCCTGGCGTCAAATACGCAGTAGTGTGGAAGCCGGATGATACACTGTTTTCCAGACTGCCGGATCTTGAAGTGATTTTTTCAGCGGGTGCAGGTGTTGACCACTTGCTGGATGCGCCACAACTTCCCGACCTGCCGATCGTTCGTTTTGTCGATGAAACGCTGACGACAAGGATGAGTGAATGGATTTGCCTACAATGCCTGATGCATCTGCGCCAGCAGCGTGTTTATGATCAGGCGCAATATCAGAGAAAATGGCGAGAGCGGCAGCAACCAGAAGCCAAAGAAATCACTATCGGCATGATGGGAATGGGTGTCCTCGGACAGGATGCAGCGAAAAAACTGCTTGCCTTGGGCTTTAACGTCATTGGCTGGAGCCGCACGCAGCGCACTATAGAGGGCGTCACTTGTTACGACCAAAGCGGATTGGATGCTTTTCTTGCTGAGGCGGATTTTCTCATTGGATTATTGCCGCTGACGGCGCAAACCACCGGTATTTTCAATCGTAAGGTTTTTGCGAAACTCAAACGTAATGATGAAATCGCCTCGCCAGTTTTCATCAATGCAGGCCGGGGTAAAAGCCAGGTCGAAAGCGATATTGTAAGCTGTCTTGAAGATGGCACTCTTGGCGGGGTTTCGTTGGATGTCTTTGAAACGGAACCTTTGGACGAAAATAGTCCACTGTGGACGTTTCCTCAGGCAATCCTGACCCCCCATGTAGCCGCAAGCTCGGATGCAACAGCCATCGGCTTTCATGTCAATGCGCAGATTGAACGCTATGAAGCGGGCAGGCCACTCGAATTTCTGGTTGATCGAAAGCTCGGCTATTAGGGCCGCCTTACCCCAATAGGCATTTCGTAAAGATAGGCGATACGATCCACTGCCTGTTGAACAGGCTCACTGGTCACATCCATTGTATAGCCATTAGCGTGAATGAGATGGGCCTCGCCGCTTTTGTAGCCTTGGGCTATTGCGACATGGCCGCGCCAAAAGATCAGGTCACCTCTTTGTAAATCGCTCCAATCACCCTTGATATCTACCGGGGCGCCTATGGTTGCCGCCTGCATGTCCGTGTCGCGAAACACGGCTTTGCCCGCCATCTCCATGGATAGTTGAACAAGGCCGGAACAATCTATGCCGAAGCCCGTATTGCCGCCCCAAAGATAAGGAGTTGCGAGTAACTGCTCAGCGACGGCAACATAATCACCCGATGTTTCTGTCAAAGGGGAAATGTGGCGATCAATCACGGCATTACCATCGGACAGGATGCCGTAAGCAGTGCCTCTGGTTTCCAGATGACCGACAACTGTGATGAGCGACCCCATGGATCGGTAGCCGCTGCGTGGCTTTTTCATATCGGCTTCGGGATACAAAAATGTGCGCGGCGCAATAACACGGTGGGTCGGAGCGGGAGTATCGCTGGAAATACCAGAGCTCAGTACCCAACCAACATAGTGATCTTTAGTCTCACCATTTTTACCGGTCAGCTGGGAGGCAATCTTGGTCCACTCGCCCTTTTGCTCCAATACCCGAACGGAATGACCGTGCAGGATTTGCGTATCGAGGCCCGCGTCTGCTTTTGGCAAGAATTTCAGATCAACAAAAAATGCGCTCACCCTTGCCCAACTGGATGAAGTCCGTTCTGGTTCACTGATAAACAGCCTTCGATCATCGGGCTTAATCACCGGCCAATTTCCAATATTTTTGCTCATGGTTGAATTCTCTTGGTGTGATCCAAAATCAGGTCGGAGAGTTTTTCAAGGTAAACAGCACCGCCAACAGTTCTCTGCACCAGAACATTTCGGCGGTCGCGCTCATCGCGGCGGCGGCTGACCAGGTCAAGGATGCCCATCGTGTCCAGTGCCCGGGTGATCACAGGTTTGGTTACATTCAGCTTCTCGGCCAGTCCCCGAACGGTATGAGGCGGGGTTTCAAGATAGATGGTCAAAAGGATCGACATCTGCCTGAGCGTCAAATCCGGTTGATCATCCAGCACCTGATCAATGCACACATTCTTCCAGAGATTTAGAACATCGGCGGGCCTTAAATCGGAACGCATTTGTTTTTTCTCCCTTCAAAAAATGTGCCAAACATCTAATAGCATAGTTTGAGGCTGGATTATGCTTTTGGATATTTTTGCTTCAAAACACTAAACAAAGCTCTAATCCCTTGAGCTTCTCCCCCAACCGAAGCCCATGGCTTGACGGAAGGAACCCAACCAAACACATCAAAATGTATCCAGCTTGTGGTGGGTTCAACAAATTTCTTCAGGAAAAGCGCGGCGGTAACCGAACCGGCAAAACCGCCGGAAGTGATGTGATTACAATCGGCTATCTTTGAACTCAGCATGGACTCATAAGGCTCCCAAAGGGGCATCCGCCACAACGGATCGCGCTCGCTTTGACTGGATTCTGACAGAGCTTTACACAAGTCTTCATCATCGCTGTAAAAAGGCGGCAAATCAGGCCCAAGTGCCACACGGGCAGCCCCGGTCAGCGTCGCCATGTCAATCATCAAGTCCGGCTTTTCCTCGTCTCCATAGGCCAAGGCATCACCCAGTACCAAACGCCCTTCAGCATCGGTATTTCCTATTTCAACTGTCAAACCCTTGCGGCTATCAAGAATATCGCCGGGCCTAAATGCATTTCCGGAAATCGAATTTTCAACGGCCGGAATCAGAACCCTTAGGCGAACTGGTAACTTCGCAGCCATCACAAGATATGCAAGGCCCAGCACATTGGCCGCGCCACCCATATCTTTTTTCATCAGCGCCATGGAACTGCCTGGCTTGATATTGAGCCCGCCGGTGTCGAAACAAACGCCTTTACCTACCAGAGTTACTTTCGGGTGCTTGGCATTGCCCCATTTCATGTCTAACAATCTCGGCGCCTGAGCGCTCGCCCGCCCAACGGCATGTATCATCGGAAAGTTTTTTTTCAAAAGCTCATTGCCTTTGATCGTGCTGGTCTTGGCCTTGAATCTGACGGCAAGTTTTCTGAACGCTTTTTCCAACTCTTCAGGTCCCATATCATTGGTTGGCGTATTGATAAGGTCACGTACCAGGAATATTGCTTCAATCTCGTTGCGGAGTGTTTCGGCTTCCACATTGGCAGGAGGCGAAAAATAGACGTCACTAGCTTTTTGAGATTTGTATTTTGAATATTGATAGCCGCCCAAAGCGATACCAAGACAGGCCAGATGCATATCTTCCAATTGATTGGCAAAGTGATATTTGCCCGCCGGCAGCAGTTTTGTTAGCTCTCCGCAATCAAGCGGGTTTGCTGCTTTATCAAATCCAAAAAGAACTGCAGAAATGGTGCCCTTTTCATCGGGAATCACGCATGTTTTTCCATGACCGGCGCTAAAATCATTCGCCTTTATCCATTTCATGGCGCTGGCCGGAAGCTGTTTTTTCAACGCATCTGTTTTCGATGGCTCAACGAACCACACGGGAATGGTTGATTTCGACGTCTCAATGAAAGGCCAAGAATTGTTTCTCATTTTGTTTCCTGAATTGGGCGATGGCATGTCTGCAAACCTTAACAAATAGTGACAAGTTAACTTTCCATTAGGGTTAACAGATTATTGCTGAAGGTAGGAGCCTGCTTGGGCGAAATGTGATTCGGGATGTCTATCATGATTTTCAGCATAACAAGAAAAACTGCAATTGTAGCCTCATTGGCGGCAATGTTGGCGATCACAGGTTGCGCAACAGACCGGATGAGCACTGGCAGTGTTGGCCGAAATAGCCAGCCAATCGACCAAATGAATACCAGTGAATTGAACAATGCCATTGCCGGGATCAGCAAGAAATATGAACGTCGCCCGAAAGACAAGGGCATTGGCCTTTATTATGCCTCTGCCTTGCAAAGCGCCGGACGTGACGATCAGGCTCTGGCCGTCATGCAGCAGATGGTCATATATCACCCTAACGACAATGATGTGCTTGCGGCCTATGGCAAAGCACTTGCATCCAATGGCGATCTTATCAAAGCGCTGGAAGTTATCGGACGCGCCCAGCGCCCGGATAATCCAGATTGGAAACTTTTATCAGCCCAGGGCGCAGTGCTAGATCAACTTGAGCGGCCGGAGGAAGCAAGAGGCTATTATCAAAAAGCTTTGGTTCTGGTTCCCAATGAACCGACGGTATTGTCCAATCTTGGCATGTCCTATCTTTTAACCAATGATCTCTCGCAGGCAGAGCAGTATCTTAGAAAAGCAATCAAATATCGCAATGCTGACAGCCGTGTTCGCCAGAACTTGGCCCTTGTCGTTGGCCTGCAAGGACGATTTGAAGAGGCTGAAAAAATTGCGGCCGGTGAATTGAGCAAGGCTGATGCCCAGGCCAATGTTACTTATCTCAGGCAGATGCTGTCCCAGCAAAATGCCTGGAATCTTTTGAAAAACGAAGACAGGGCCGCGCAATAAAAATACTGCGCTGCAAAGTCATTAAGCATTCAAAGGCGGGTTAATCCCCGCCTTTTTCTATTTTACAGAAATAGCAATTATTGCTTGCTGAGCGAACATGAACACTGGTCACGCTTGGAATATCCAGCAGCTCACTGGCATAGGAATCAAGCTTACCTGTCAAAATAACCCTGCCTGTTCCCTCAACAATCAGCTCCTCGCTGGAATAACCGCGCAGGATAAATTCCTGACGACCGGAAATGACTTCAGGCATTGTTCCCCTGCTCCCATAGGGCTCACACTCTTCTGAACACAAAAGTACCGGCCCGGTTTCAGCGTAAGGATGTTTCGATTTGAACGGCATATGGGCAATAATAAGCATTCCGGCACCTTGTGGAATATCTTTCAAACAATGCCGGCAAGGATTGCCTTTGCCATCAGAGATCGCGCGTTTAGGCACTTGTCCATAAGCATCCAGGCCGTCATTCCTGAATTGGTTTGCAAGAATAGTTTCCATTGCAATGAATTTGAGCTCCATGGTCAATCGGTCCCTTTCATACAAATTCGAAGAAACACAAGAATGGCAGCCAAACAAAAAAACCGCCACCCGATTCATGCCGGATGGCGGTTTTGTTCGTTCAAGCTGTCAGGTCTTACATTTCTGAGATACGAATTCCAGCTGGCCCCATGATCACGGCAAACAATACCGGCAGGAAGAAGACGATCATTGGAACCGTCAGTTTCGGCGGCAAAGACGCAGCTTTCTTTTCAGCTTCCGACATCCGCATATCCCGGTTTTCCTGAGCCAAAACCCTCAGTGCCGTACCTAGCGGTGTACCGTAACGCTCTGCCTGTATGAGCGCCATGGTCACAGATTTAACTCCGTCTAGCCCGGTTCTGGATGCAAGATTTTCATAGGCCTGACGGCGCTCTTGCAAATAGGACAGTTCCGCATTTGTGAGCACCAACTCTTCAGCCAAGGGCGGCGAACCTGTACCAATCTCGATCGCCACTTTGCGGAAGGCCGCTTCCATGGACATACCTGATTCAACGCAGATCAGCATAAGATCGAGTGCATCGGGCCAGGCGCGCCGAATGGACAGTTGTCTTTTGCCAACCTGGTTTTTGATAAACATATTAGGAAGATAGAAACCGATATAAGCGACAACCAACACAATCAGCAATTTGATCATGAACGGATGCTCCATCGCAGAAATTGCGAAAACATATACACCAGCGACCAGCAATAAAATGAGCGGAAGCACGAGACGGAAAAACAGGAAGACGTAAACATGGGATTGTTTTCGATAGCCAGCCATCTTCAAATTGTCGAAGGTGGATTGATCCGCAAGAGCTTTCTTCAAATCCAGTTTTTCAACCAGATCCTTCATAATACCGCTATCTTGAGCCTTCAAAGAACCCTTCTTCTTTTCGGCAGCCATACGCTCACGCTCACGCTGGCGGATCTTTTCACGCTCGATAACCGCGCTGTTCATTCGATTTGCCAATTCGTCCTGCTGAAAAATCGGCATGGCGATTGTCAGGATCGTAGCAAACACCGCAAGGGAGGCCAGGATTGCCAACAAGGCACGTGGTTCAAGGACAATCGATAGTATTTCGGTCAACTGCGTTGCTCCGTTTAAAAATCAAAGTTGATCATTTTCTTCATCACCAGGATACCCATTGTCATCCAGATTGCAGAGCCGGCAAGAATCATATGTCCTGTCGGGTGCGTGAATAGAAGAGAAATGTAATCAGGTGTTGTCAGGTAAATCAGGATCGTTACGCAGAATGGCAACGAACCAATGATACCGGCAGATGCCTTTGCCTCGGCGGACATTGCTTTAATCTTTTCATCCATTTTCTTGCGATCGCGCAAAACATTCGACAGATTGCCAAGGGCTTCGGACAGGTTACCACCTGCGCCCTGCTGGATGGAAATAACGATGCCGAAAAAGTTGGTTTCTGCCAATGGAATATTGTCATAGAGCTTGCCGATCGCATCGCCCATGGTCATGCCCATTTGCTGAGATTCCACAATTTTGCGAAACTCCGGGCCAACCGGTGCTTTGGATTCCTTGGCGATGATTGCAAGGCAATCATTCAGCGGCAAACCGGCTTTAACACCGCGCACGATAACATCGACGGAGTTGGGAAATTCCTTTGAAAAAGCCTTGAAACGGCGTTTTCTGCGCATGGAAACATACCATCTGGGAATACCAAACGCGCCGACGAAAACGATACCGGCAACAACCATCAAGCCAAAGCCACCCACCAGGGCTCCCGCTCCAAGAAGCAGGCCGAATATGGCGCTGAAAACATAAAACTGCGGTACAGTCACTTTCATGTCTGCCTGAGCGATCATCTTTTTTAGGGTGATTTTCTTGGCGTGTTTGCTCTTGGTCTTGTCGTCCAGTTCCTTCAACGAGTCCTGAACCGTTTTTCGGCGTTTTGCAGCTTCCTGGAGCCTTTGATTGGCGTTGGATTGCTGTGCTTTATCACGCTGCTTGATATTAGACAGGCGTTTAGCCTGTTTGGCCTCGTTAGAGATCGCGTCAAACATGAAGGCATAAATAATGCCACCAAAACCGAGAGCCGCAAGACCGACAAAAGCCAGGATTGTAGGTTCAATTCCGAACATGAGGTTTAAATACCTCCGTTTTCGTTGTCCTGCGACGCATCAAGTGCGGCTGCAAGGCGGTTTTCTTCATTGAAGTAACGGGCACGATCCCAAAAGTGCGGTCGTCCAATACCTGTAGAAACGTGGCGTCCAATGATCTTGCCATTGGCATCTTCACCGTCCATTTTGTAAAGAAACAGATCCTGAGTGGTGATCACATCACCCTCAAGGCCGATAACTTCGGTAATATGTGTAATCCGGCGCGAGCCATCGCGCAGACGGGTTGCCTGGATAATGATATCCACAGAACCAACAATAATCTCGCGGACGGTTTTTGCAGGAAGCGTAAAGCCGCCCATCGCAATCATGGATTCCATACGATTGAGACATTCGCGCGGTGAGTTCGAGTGGATCGTGCCCATTGAACCATCGTGACCGGTGTTCATTGCCTGAAGCAAATCGAATACCTCTGGTCCACGAACCTCACCAACGATAATGCGTTCTGGACGCATACGCAGGCAGTTCTTGACCAGGTCGGTCATTGTGATTTGGCCTTCACCCTCAAGATTCGGCGGACGGGTCTCAAGACGCACGACATGTGGCTGCTGCAATTGAAGCTCGGCAGAGTCTTCACATGTGATAACGCGTTCATCTTTGTCGATATAAGCTGTCAAACAGTTCAACAGTGTGGTCTTGCCAGAACCAGTACCACCGGAAATAATAATGTTACAACGTACACGCCCGATAATCTGAAGGATTGTTGCGCCTTCGGGAGTGATCGCGCCGAATTTCACCAGCTGATCGAGTGTGAGTTTGTCCTTTTTAAACTTACGAATGGTAAGAGCTGGACCGTCAATAGACAATGGCGGCGCAATGACGTTCACACGAGAGCCATCAGGCAAACGCGCATCACAAATTGGACTTGATTCATCAACGCGACGGCCAACCTGGCTCACAATACGTTGGCAAATATTCATCAATTGAGAGTTATCCCGGAACCGGATGCCGGCCTGAATCACCTTACCGTCGACTTCGATAAAAGTGTTCTTTGCGCCATTGATCATGATATCGGCGATGTCATCGCGGGCCAAAAGCGGCTCCAGCGGACCATAGCCCAACACATCGTTACAAATATCTTCCAGCAGGCCTTCCTGCTCGGAGATCGACATGGCCAAATTCTTGATCGAAATAATATCGTTTACGATATCCCGAATCTCTTCACGAGCCGCATCAGGCTCCATACGTGATAACTGACCTAGATCAATCGTATCAATCAGTGCAGTGAATACACTTGATTTGGTATCGTAATATTCTTCGGTCTTTTCCTTGATGACCGGCGCTGGGGCAGGTTTCGCAACAGCGCGCTCGACCCGTTCGATGACAGGCGCTTCGACCGTTGTTTTTTGGCTGGTCGCAGCTACAAGTTCAGAATCTTTTTTCAATTCAGGCGCCATTGGCGGAGCAGTCACTCCTCCACCAGACCCTTGATTACCGCCGCGCTTACCAAACATAATTCACCTCTTACTAAAAACAACTTGTGTTAGTTGCGCACTATTTCTTTTTTGCGAATTTTGAAAAAAATCCCAAAGCGCTTTTCTTCTCAACTTTCAGTTCGGCCTTGCCAGTCACCAATTGAGAAATAAATTCAAAATGAGCGCTGATCAGGCTCTTAGGATCGGCCTCAGAAACCATTTGCCCATTGTTTGAAGCGGTACCGAAAAGCGCCGGATCAAACGGGATAATGGCTGCCGGTTGAATGTCCAAAGGTCTTACAAAATCTGCAACACTGATTTCAGGCCGCTTGGGAACACCTACCTGGTTCATAACAAGACGTGGCTGCCCATCGTTAGGACGCAGCGTTGCCAACGTATCCAGCAAGTTTTTCGTATTGCGAAGATTTGCCAATTCAGGTGCAGCTGTGATGATCACCTCATCTGCTGTTGCCAGGATATGTTTTGTCCAGGCATTCCACTGATGCGGCAAATCAATCACCACTGTAGGAGATGAGCGTTGAGCTACTTCAAGCACGTTGTTGAACGCATCCTGTGTAAAATCATAGGTACGATCAAGCGTAGAAGGGGCTGCCAGAAGATGCAGATTCTCCGCACATTTAGCGAGCAATCTATCAAGGAGAATGTCATCAATCCTGTCAGGAGAATACACTGCCTCGGCTATGCCTTGCGGCGGATCCTGGTCAAGATTGATATTCGCTGTTCCGAAAGCCAGATCAAGATCAGCCAGCACCACATCATTTCGGTATTGATTTGAAATTGTCCATGCAACATTGTGAGAAATTGTCGAAGACCCCACGCCACCTTTGGCACCAATAAAGGCTACCATGCGTCCAAGAGGACCGGTTTCCGGGTCTACAAAGATTTTGGTAATGGAATTCATCAAGTCTGCCATGGAAAGAGGCGCGACAAGATAGTCAGAAATTCCGTTGGAAATCATCTCGCGATAAATGGCGATATCGTTGTGATGGCCAACCACGACAACTTTTGTGTCAGCATCACAAACTTCCGCCAATCGACCAAGACCGTTCAACAACTCACCACCGGCCAATTTCGATTCAATGATGATCAAATTCGGCGTTGGTGCACCATTGTAATAATCCACCGCTGAAGGAATTCCACCCATCAAGACCTTGAGCTGGGTGCGCGACATTCTGCGATCATTACCGGTCATTTCAATGGTCTGCGCAACTATTTCTGTCTCACAGAATGCCTGAATTGTGATCCGTGGAACAGGGCGGATACTATCAAGGCCTGTTTTATCCATCGGAATTTCACGTTCCTGCTGAACCGGGATTTCGTATTCTTCTTGGAGCTGGGTCGACATTTTATTTTCCTGACTAATACTGAATAACTCTTAGAAGGAGTCTGAAAGATCGGTTGTTGTGTTGCGCCAATCCTCGATAACTGTTGTACGCTTGGTCGAGTCAATTTCTGACATTGCACGCGGCCCCAACAAATCGGCCGGGTTGGCAATTTGCGCCGCCAGATTGTTTTGTGTGGCACAACCGAAATTCGCATAATTCTTGTTGTCTTTTGTATCGATCAAATCTTCATTCCATTGACCACATTTGCTGTCGATGGAGGCAGAAAGATCGGTATAAACCAGGCGCAATGTAGCTGAGCTTCCATGGGACGCCGCGTCATAATGCTTAATGATAATCTGCGAACGCTTGATGCCAACTTGGGTAAATTCCGCAACGACATCTGAAGCCGCGTTTTTCGCTGCCCGTTCATTTGGTGAACCTGACGGGATCATGATTGCGATAGATTTCGCGCCGGAGGACTTGAAATTAAAGCCCATTGATCTTGCCAAATCACGTCCACGAAGGGGTAGAGATTTCGTATGGCGTGGAATGACGATGTCTTGAACAGTTTCATTTTCTGAAACAATGATAGGATGGCGGGTACGATAGTCATCCGGTATGGAACCAACTGTGAAATGGCTTTTGTTGTAACTTGCGCAACCTGACATCAAGGCCAGTGAAACCAGCAGAGATGCTCCGGTAATTTTCTTGATCATCATTTTCTTGTCTCTGTTTCTAGCGGTCGGTCCGCATTCTTGAATTGGCAAATCTAAAGCCGGTTGATGTTTGGCATGGGTTCTCATTTGAAGATGAATCCGGGGTTACCGCGATAACGACCTGCCGGAAGATTACCCTGCTTTGTTCCGTAGATTCGGTTGACCCTGCCGAGGAAATAACCGGCGCTGTCAGCAGCTGCATTGAAATTGTCATCGGGTCTTGCAAGCGCCTGGCGTGCAACCGGCTTCACCAGATATGGCGTAACAATGATTACAAGTTCGGATTCATAGCGCTGGAAATCGCGGCTTCTGAAAAGCGTTCCGATAATTGGAAGCTTGCTCAATCCGGGGAAACCAGTAACGGTCTGGCGTACGTCGTCCTTGATCAGACCCGCAATCACCATGGAACCGCCGGAAGGAAGCTCGACCGTTGTATTGGCGCTTCTTCTTCTCACGCCTGGATGTGACACGGCCCCTGCACCGCCTCGTCCAACTACGTGATTACCTTCACTTGTCGGCTCGGATACTGCGGTTTGAATTTGCAAACTGATACGGCCGGGTGAAAGGACAACAGGTTTGAAGTTCAGATCAATCCCGTAGGAGATCTCCTTAAACTGGTAAACTACACCATCATCGCTTTCATCTTTGCCAGTTGAGATTTGATACTCACCGCCGACGCTGAAGGATGCTGCTTCGCCGGAAATTGCTGTCAGTGATGGTTCGGCCAAGGTCCGCATAACGCCTGCTTGACTCAAAGCTCTTAGCACTCCGCCAATAGAGTTGCCCCCGTTACTGTAAGATGCAGTTCCGCTGGATGATGAACCGAATTTTCCAAGCGGCAAGGGACTATCGGTAAATATGCTTGAAGTCATGCCGCCGGAAGACAGTGAACCGCTCATGTCAATACCAAGTTGCTTGACAACCGAGCGCTGAATTTCGGCAATAGTTACCTTCAGCGTTACCTGATCTTCGCCATCAATTGACAGCAGGTTAACGATAGTACTTTCACGCGTGTCCTCTTCACCAAAATCAATAATTGTTCCTGAGCCACTGGTTGATCTTGTTCCGGCAGATGGGGTTGTTGCCTCGCCGCCTTTAACGAAGATTTGGGCCAACTGAACCGCTTTTGCAGACGCTTGCGGTGTCGGAACTGTACCCGTCAAGATAATGTTATCATTGACGATTTCGACTTTGACATCGGCTCCACGGACATATTTTTCAATATATTTTTCGAGACCAGCAACATCACGCTCAATGCTCAAGTCCAATGAGAGGAGCTGATTGCCAGCTTTATCAAAAATGAAGATATTGGTTTCACCGACTTTTTTGGCGAAGATGTAAATCCGTTTTGATGTACGGGTTATGGCATCAGCCACTTCCGGATTTGCCACGAGAATGTCATGGGCATCAGCGGGAAGATCAATCACCATGGATTTATTCAACCCCACCTTGATCTCTCTGGCCTGGCCAATCGCATTCTTTGAAATTTTAATATAATTCTTGCTCGTAGCATAAGCTGGTGAAACAGCGCCCTGGACGGCAACTGTTGGCATCGCTATTGCCGCTGAAAGCAGAAGGGCGTGAAGCGCCTTGATCGGTTTGTTACTCATATTGTTACCCTCGAACATCATATTGTTCCCTGAACCGGATTCATTTTCTGGCGATTACTCGCCCTGGCCTGACTTGCTTGGAGGCGCATTCGTTTCTTTAACGGCGCCATATCTTATGACGCGAACCGTTCCGATCCCGCCGGCCAAGAGATGTTCGCCTGACTTGCCTTCGTTCTCGCCAGCATCAGCGATCGAGCGCAGAGCCAAAGAAAGACGCTCTGCTGTTTGCTGGGCTACTGTCAGAATTTCGACTTCGCGCGGGCTTAGCTGCAAAGTAGCTGTTTCACCTACAACAACCGCTTCGCCGTCTTGTTCCTGGATAGTCTGATCGATCGCCAGAATGCGAACATTTTCCAGCACCACTTCCGTTGCAAAGCCTTCTTCGCCCTCGCCTGTTCTGCGACGGGTCATCAGAACGTCGACGCGGTCATTTGGCAAAATAAAGCCACCGGCACTAGTTGCCGTTGATATGCTTGTCGCAACAGCGCGCTGACCTTTTGGCAAAATAGCTGACATAAAGCCCTGGTCCGAGCGGACCAGTTTATTGTTGCGGATCGGCTCGCCTGTATAAATAGGACTGCGGGCAATTGATCCGACTGTCTCATCAAAAGCTTCTGGATGAAGTTTTTGAGTAATAAAGCCATCTGGCACCGCATCCGCCGGCCAGTCCTGCCAGGTGAGCATATCCTCGGTAACATTAGTACCCATGGAAACATCTGCTGAGGCAACCAAGACCTTTTCATAATTTATCGATGGAGCGTTTGCCTGAATGATCTGTTGCTCAGGTTCCTTGTTGGCGAGGCCCATTGCGATGTAGCCTGCGCCACCTGCCGCAACGATTGCTCCTGCCAAAACTATTAATTGTGCCTTTTTCATGCCGTGTTCCTTAGGACTCGTATCCCGATTCAGAATTCGTTACGGCTATATTTGTCAGGCAAAGGTGTAATTATAGTTAACGGACGGCTACCAATTACGGTTAATGAAAAATAACTTTCTGATGCAAACGCCTCAAAAATGAAAAAGGCCGGGTAAAAACCCGGCCGTTGGAACAAAGATATGCCACCAGGCGTTACAGAGAAGCCAATCGATAAACCTGTTCCATCCATTGTGTGTCGGGATAAACCACCACCGCTGCGGCACCTAGAGCTATTCCATAAGGAATGCCGGTATCGGCGCGGTATAGGCGGGCGATCCATTCGACCTTTTCGATACGCTCTGGAATGATGTTGCCGCGCAGGCGGATCATCAGGAGGGTTAGAAAGGCTCCAATAATGGATGCTATAATAAAGTAACTTAATGTATGCTCCCAGCCTAGCCATAGGGCGGTTGACGCAGCAAGCTTGGCATCGCCGCCGCCAATTGCACCAATGGCAAACAATCCGAAGCTTGCAAACAAAACCACAGCGAACATTGCCCAATGCCAGGCAAAATCCTGCAAATCCATTCCAATCCAATAGGCAAAACCGACAAAGCCGACCATCAATGCCAAGGAAACCTTATTGGATATGGTCATAGAGACCAGATCTGAAAAGGCCGAAAAAATCATCAAAAACGGAAAGAATATCAAAAGTGCGGTCTGTAGCATCAAAGTCCCCAGCGTTTAAATCTACCCTTTTTTAAATCGCCTCGGTGAATATCGCGTTAACAATCAACTGGCAGCACATAAGAGAAAATTGAAAAATTGGTTACAACCTGAATTCAAGGCAAAAAAAAGCCGCCCCCGAAGGGACGGCTCGTGTTGAATAATCGCGAAGCGATTAGCCAGCTGCAACCATGTTGCCACCAACGTTAGTGAATGTAGCACCAACATTGTTACCAAGTGTTGACGCGCCGCCAACGATTGCTACTGAGATAAGAGCTGCAATCAGGCCATACTCGATAGCTGTTGCGCCTGATTCGTCTTTGAGAAAACGTGATACAAATTTCATAATAATGCTCCTTAAGATCCACGTGTTTTAAAACACTTTATTTTCGATCAAGTTGTTCCTGATCTGACACCAAATTATCCTTGACCTGTTGAAATCTTCTTAAAGCTTATCCCTAACAACGCCTTAATCTGAAAACAGATGAAACGGGGTAAATAATTGGTTGATTAATCCAGTCGGCTCACAAACATTGATTTTTTGCTCCGCTGCCAATTGCTATTAACTGGCTGGCGCAAAAATCCCCCTATTATAATGTATAGGTGTTTCAAACGCCCAAATGCGTAAAAATGCTGCTGCGGACTGGGTCTTGTTTTCAGACGAAATTTTTTCCGTCCTCGTTCAGCCAATGCTGTTTGATAAATTTCACCACGTTATCGGTTCGTTTACCAAAATGTTGGAAACTGTGAAAAATAATTTTTCGCTTTGGAGTAACCCAATGTTCAAATATGCAGCGACGACCCTGGCCATTTTGTTGAGCGGTGCTACCGCACTAACTTTTTCTACCGTCGCAAATGCCGAGATGACTGAGGTTCGGGAAAAGCAACCAGTTGTCGTTACCATTGACCGGGCGAAGGTGTTTCGCATTTCAAGTCCAGCATCTACCGTTATCATCGGCAATCCATCCATTGCAGATGCAACTGTTGAAGATGATGTGACCCTGGTATTGACCGGCCGCTCTTTTGGAGTGACCAATCTGATCGTTCTTGATCGCGATGGCCAACCTATCGTTGATGAGACCATTGTTGTCAGAGGACATGAAGAAAATACCGTCCGTATCTATCGGCGCGATGAGCGTGTAACGCTGGCCTGTGCGCCGGTATGCGAGCCAACTCTTACAATTGGTGACAATGCTCAGGTGTTTGAATTTGCCCAAGAGCAAATCGAAGCTCGTAACTCGCTTTCAGAAGGCGCCAAGTAAGCAGAAAAACTGGTTAATAGTTTATTACTTCAATGCTCCAGTTTTTCACCTTTTGACGATACGGAAAATAAATATTTTTACAGTAGGTTAGTGCCATCCGCAGAATTATTCATGGGTGGTATTATGCCGTTAAACACTAAGAAAATTTCCGAGCTTGGCGCATTGCGCTATTTCAAATCGCCAAAAATCGTCCGTCGACTGAAGGACGAGGAAGATGGCGCAACTGCTATCGAATTCGCCCTTCTCGCCTTTCCGTTTTTCATGCTTTTGATGGCCATCATCGAGTCATCGCTTCTGTTTTTCTCGGGTCAGGTACTTGAGAGCGCAGTAGATGATGTAGGTCGTCAAATCAGAACCGGACAGCTTGCGGAAAATATGACCGAGACACAGTTGCGAAACGCGATTTGCGCATCGGCTGCGATCCTTTTCAAATGCGAAAACCTGAAAATCGATATGAAGGTGGTGGCAAAGTTTGACGACCTTGGCGACATGCCAGAGCCAGTCGATGGAAAGCTGGAAGACGGTGATTTTAACTTCACACCGACAGGTCCCAAGAAAATTGTAATGGTAACTGTGCTTACTGAATGGCCAGTTTACACCAATTATCTTCAGCAATCCTTGTCAAAATTGGAAAGCAAAAATGCGCTGTTGACCGCGGTGGCTGTATTCAAGACCGAGCCCTACAGCCTAGGTGGTGGAACAAGCTGAGCAAGTAGAGGAAGTGGTGCAGGTGGCGTCAAAGTCCCCCACAAAACATCCTAATCCTACACACCAACTGTTTTAAATTCTCTATTGAGGAATATAAAAATGAAATACTCAAATTTGATCGAAATCGCCAAAGAGAAAGCTCGCCGTTCGAGCTATCTTATGGGGCGCTTCAAAGAAGAAACAAAAGGTGTTGCTGCCATCGAATTTGCATTCATCGCGCCTTTGATGCTGGTGATGTATATCGGGACCCTGGAAATTTCCAATGCGGTATCTGCCAACCGAAAACTCTCTCGGGTATCCAGCACTGTTGGCGATTTGCTGACCCAAGCTGAATGCTTTTCAGATACCACTTTGAACGATATCGTGGAAATCTCTGGAGACATTATGTATCCGTACACAAATGCTGTGAAGATTGAGATCAACGGTGTGTTGATTACAAGCGGAACTGCAAAAGTTCAATGGAGCAGGGCCTGGAATGGCGGCGTAACAAAAGCGGTGGGCGCACCTTACACAGTTCCAAACAAAATCAAGATTGATGACAATTTCCTTCTCGCGGCAAAAATCCAGATGGCCTATAAACCAACCATTGGCTGGCTCACAACTGGTGACAAGTTTACCGTGAAAACGGATACATCTGCTATCAATATGAGCGAGGAAATGTTCCTTCGCCCACGTATCGGTAACGATATCCGTATCGAGACCGCCTGCTAAAGCGAACTTGAAAATAGATACAAAAGGCGTGTTACAGATTAATTCGGTAGCGCGCCTTTATTGTATTGAACTTTTAATTTCCCGTCTTGGGCTTGACGGAAAGATCAGTATCGGTGGTTTCGTTCTCGGCGTTTGATGCATCCCCGGAATCCAGAAGAGGTTTGGGAATCGGGCTTTTTGCAAATTCTACCAGTTGGGAAAAGTCCGATTGAGCAACTGGCGTAAAGCCTCCGTTAAAATCAGGCTCTATGACATCAAATGCTACAGGATCAGTTTCAAACATTTGCAACAGCAATTCTTTGATACGTTTTTTTGGCTCAGCGACTAGGTTCTTTTTGATCGAATGAACACGCTGGGGAACCAGATCTGAGGTCCAAAGAACCGTTAGACCGGCCAATATACCCGGATTTGCATCGGCCAACTGCCTCAAAGTTCCTCTGGAATAGCCTGTTGAAGCCTCCCCTGCACGAGAGCTCCAGCCAATCAGCGCATCGCCTTCGCCATTTGCAAACCGGGCAAGCGCTTTATCTGCGGTTTCCGCAAAAAGAAACTCAGTTTCACCTTTCATCAAATCAACATTCTGCTTTTGCAAAGAAAATATCGGATAGCTGTATCCAAGGGTAGAATTTTTACCCAGTGCAACGATCTTTTTACCTGGAAGATCATTGATCGAATTGAGACCAGTATTCTTCCGGGTAATGATAATTGAATAAACGCCGTAGGAACCATCGGCGGATTTTGCACTGACCAGCGGCTCCAGGCATTCGCAGCTTGCAAAGGCCGAGGCATAGGCCGATGCGGATAAAATTGCGTATTCATTTCGCCCTTCAGCATGGGCAAGTATCAAAGAACGCAGGTCAGGCGTTGGAAGAAAGCTGACTGGTACTTCCAGTTTTTCTTCCAAAGCCAAACGGAAGGGTTCAACCTTTGCCAATAATGTCGCCGGATCGGAGCCTCCGACAATTCCAACCCTAAAAGCACCTAATTCATCTTTCCAATCAGCCAAAGCAGGTTTGGATTGGGCGCTGATCATCGTGAATGAAAGGGCGAGTGAACAAGCAAAACTGGCCCGCAATGGCATCCTGACGTTTTTAAACATTATCCACTTCTCTTCAATCTGATGATTTTATCTTGCATTCGGTCTAATATGACATTTAGGTCTAAATAGGAATCCCTGTCCAAGGACAAAATACCCAGTACAGACGGGGTCGAATCAAATACGGAAATATAATGGCTCGTGCATTTCTTTTTGTTCTGGATTCAGTCGGTATTGGCGGTGCGCCTGATGCGGAAGCATTTGGGGATGTCGGCTCGAACACATTGGGCCATATCGCGAAAGCCTGCCATGAAGGAAACGCTGACAAGGAAGGTGTGCGTTCCGGCGACCTTTCTATACCCAATCTGGAAAAAATGGGGATAGGTCTTGCAGCGCAAAACGCCAGCGGTATCCTGCCGGAAGGGTTTGATCCACACCCTTGCCTAATTGGCAAATGGGCCAATGCGGCAGAAATTTCTACCGGCAAGGATACACCGTCCGGCCACTGGGAAATTGCCGGCGTTCCTGTGATGACGGATTGGGGTTACTTTCCATCCACTATCCCGACTTTTCCCAAGGAACTGACAGATGCCATAATCGTAAAAACTGACTTGCCCGGCATTTTGGGAAACAAACATGCATCAGGCACGCAGATCATCAGCGAATTGGGCGAGGAACATATTCGGACCGGAAAGCCCATTTGCTATACCTCTGCAGACTCGGTTTTTCAGATTGCCGCCCATGAAGAGCATTTTGGGCTCGACCGATTATACCAGCTTTGCGAAACCGTATTTGAGTTGACCAAGCCGCTCAATATTGGACGGGTGATCGCGCGCCCGTTTGTTGGCAGCAATTCGAATGATTTCGAACGTACCGGTAATCGCCGTGATTTTTCCATTGAACCGCCACACCCTACGCTGCTGAAAAGAGTATCAGATGCCGGACGTCAGATGATTGCGATCGGCAAAATTTCAGACATCTACGCCCATTTGGGACCAACCAAATCGCTCAAGGCCAATGGCAACGCTTCCCTTGGCCGCGTTACGCTTGAACAAGCCGGCGCAGTTGAGGATGGCGGCTTGCTGATGACCAATTTCGTCGATTTTGACATGCTATATGGGCATCGGCGAGATGTTATTGGGTATGCCAAGGCCCTGGAGGAATTTGATCTATGGCTTCCGACTTTTCTTGAAAAGATGCGCCCCGATGATCTGTTGATTCTCACAGCTGACCATGGTTGCGACCCAACCTGGGAAGGCACTGAACACACGAGAGAACAGGTTCCAATCCTGATTTACCACCGCAATATTCAACCGGGCTCCTGTGGCAGCCGGGAAAGTTTCGCTGATATTGGCGCAACTATCGCGGCTCATTTATCGCTTGAACCAGGCCTGCATGGCAAAGCGATGCCAATTTGACCTTTTTTCTTATTTTGGAGTGCTGTATTGCCCAAGTCTCTTATAAAAGCTGAATTGCATTGTCATATTGAAGGGGCAGCAGAGCCCGGTCTTGTGCTTAAACAGGCGCAAAAATACAATGTGGATGCGAGCCCTTATGTCGCTTTGGAACAGGGCTATTTATGGTCTGATTTTTCCAGTTTCCTCAAATCTTATGATTTTGTTGCCAGTCTTTTCAAAACACCGGAAGATTATGTTCTGTTATCGGAGACCCACTACAAACACATTGCCAGCCAAAACGCGATTTACGGTGAGGTCTTTATATCGTCGGACCATGCAGCCAGAATTGGTTGCTCATACGGCACTCTCATTGATGCTGTCAGTGAAGGCATTTACCGGGCCAAATCAGCGACGGGTATTGAGGGACGAATAGTCGCAACCGGGGTTCGCCATGCAGGCATTGAAGCGGTAAATGAAGCCGCAAAACTGGCGGCAAATGAGCCGCATCCATTGGTCACCGGATTTGGAATAGCTGGCGATGAGCGTATGTTTGAGCCTGCAGACTTTGCCTATGCCTTTGACATTGTCCGCGATGCGGGACTTCAAACTACCGCCCATGCGGGAGAGTTTGGCGGACCTGAAAGTGTGAGGGAAGCGCTGGACCATTTGAAAGTGTCGCGCATCGGTCACGGTGTGCGCAGTATCGAGGACCTCGATTTGGTCAAAAGAATTGCCGATGAAGGAATTGTTCTGGAGATCTGCCCCGCCTCAAATGTTGTTTTGAACGTCTATAACTGCATTGAGGACCATCCGCTAAGAAAACTTGATGAAGCTGGTTGTATTGTGACCCTCAGCTCTGATGACCCGCCGCATTTTCACACAAGCCTGCAAAATGAGTATGACATTGCCAGGGAAATCTTTGGCTATGACGACAATGCACTGAACCGTTTTACAAAAAACGCGCTGGAACATGCGTTTGTAGATGGGGAAACACGCAAACAGATGCTTGAGAAACTGGCCCAAGCCACGATAGACTGACCAAAAGAAATAAAGATAGAAACGAAAGTTCCCATGTCCAATCTCACCGTCGTCGACCATCCACTTGTTCAGCACAAATTGAGCATCATGCGTGACAAAAAAACGTCCACAGGCAGTTTTCGGCGTTTGCTAAGGGAGATTTCGCTCCTGCTTTGCTATGAAGTGACCCGCGATCTGGAGCTGACCACTAAAACGATCGAAACGCCCATGACGACCATGGAAGCGCCAACAATTGCGGGAAAGAAGCTTGTTTTTGCTTCGATTTTGCGGGCGGGCAACGGGCTTCTGGAAGGCATGCTGGATCTTGTTCCTTCGGCGAGAGTCGCCCATGTAGGGCTTTACCGCGACCATGATACATTGGAAGCAATCGAATATTATTTCAAGGCACCGGAAGATCTCAAAGACCGGTTGGTGATCGTTGTTGACCCCATGTTGGCGACGGCCAATTCAGCAACTGCTGCGATTGAAAAACTCAAAGAACGTGGTGCAACCAATATTCGCTTCCTGTGTCTGTTGTCAGCCCCCGAAGGTATTGCAGCCTTTCAAAAGGCACAACCAGACGTGCCAATTTACACCGCCGCTATCGATGAAAAACTGAATGAGAAAGGCTATATCATACCCGGCCTTGGCGATGCCGGTGACAGAATGTATGGCACGAAATAAATCTGTTGCTGTACTCTGGCGTTTAAATTCAGCCTGAACCGGAGCTGCACAGCTTTGGTTGGCATTGAAGATTTATTTACCATGATCCGTAAAGATCCTAATTCATTGGCCTGGGCCTTGCAATTTTAGGTCAATATTAGGGCCAAACAGCCATACTGCTCCGGATATTATTTGGAGACAGGTTTTGGAAAAATACATCTTTATGGCTGGATTGATGATTGCCAGCGCCCTGATAGTTCCGGAATTATTGAACACAACACTCGATAAAAACGAAGTGAAGAGCGAACAGACGCAGCAGCTCGCGGTTTCTGAAAGCGAGCCGGAAACCAAACGCCGTGCCAATAATCCGCTCGACGGTCGCCGGACAATCATCGAGATGGATTCCCGTGGTCATTTCATCGCCGATGCGAGAATGAACGGCTATCGCTCGGAAGTTCTTGTTGACACGGGGGCAACTTATGTCGCGATCAATGAGACCACGGCTCGCAAACTAGGCATCCATTTGAAAGAGTCAGATTTCAAATACAAGGTTCGCACGGCCAATGGCACAACCATGGCTGCAAGCGCTGTCATAGACGAAATCCAGATAGGCAGAGTAAGTGTAAAAGATGTCCGGGCATCGGTGTCGAGAGATGAATCTCTCAGTGTCGTCTTGCTGGGAATGGCTTTTCTCAAGAAATTGCGCAAATTCGAAATCGCTAATAACGAGCTTATTCTAACGCAATGACCGAGATGCTTTGATCACCTCCATCAATATATGGAGTCTTGGTCGTTTTAACACTCAGGACTTAAGTGTCGTGAATGCGAGGTCAAGATTTGATCTTCCTGTCCGAATTACCTTGAGATAAATACAAGCGCCATTGCGCTTGCCGCCAAAGAGATGGTGGACGCAAGGGTTCGGACAGTGTTCCAAAATGTCCATCTGGCAGAATAGTCGGCCCAAATCGTTTTGGCCTCAGAGGAGGCCGCATCAATATTCAATGAAGCCAGCGCTTCGTTCATGGGAACATTGATCATGGCAGTAGGCGCAAAAGCTGCCGCGAGATAGATAATCGCCGCTGCCGCCAGCCACAGTGCTGAAGCGCTATTTCCGTTAAAATAGAATATCACCGCGGCAATGATAGCAACGACTGGCGTCATGAAAAATGTGATGAAGAAAACAGGGTTTCTAACAGCTGTGTTGATCCCTTGCATGGCATGAATGGCCTCACCCGGTATGATTAGATCGAGCCCCCGCATGACATCTACGGAGTAAGCATAGAAGAAACCCGCAATCAGCCCAAAAAGAACGACAGTCAGAACCGATACGAAGATAGCAATGGAGTTCAAAGTCATGATTTTGGTTTCCTTTTACCGTACAAAAAGATACATTTGACTTATCCGTATTAATATTTACGGTATAGATCAAGTTAAATATTCGTAAGGTTTCTCAAGGATGGATGATCCAAAACACCAAAGGCGTCTGGAAATATTCAACGCCGCCTACCAAGTCCTTTCAGAAAAGGGCTATAAAGGCACTTCGATGTTGGCCGTTGCTAAGGCTGCGAGCGCCTCTAATGAAACCATGTATAACTGGTTCAATAACAAGCAGGGCCTGCTTGCGGCAATGATCGAGGATAATGCTGATAAGGCTGGCAGGTTTTTGAGTGACAGCTTTAGCCAACAGGCGATTACTTCCACCAGTCAGCTCGCTGCAAAGCTGGAAGAGTTTGGCGATGTTCTGTTGCGCCTTTTAACATCAGAAAAGTCAGTTTCGCTCAACCGGGCCGCTGCCGCTGACGTTGCAAATGGAAATGTGCTTGGAGATTTGCTTGCCGAAAACGGCAGAAACAAAATCATGCCATTGCTTGCAAAGTTTTTCGAAGATGCTCAACAAAACGGGTTGATCAAACAGAATGACCCTAGAGAAATAGCCGAGGTCTATATCGCCCTCCTGATCGGAGATGTCCAGATAAGACGTGTCATAGGCGTGATGAACTCCCCTGATCCGGGAAACACCAAAATTCATTCACAGCGGGTTGTCGAGTTAGTCCTTCAATTGTTTGGAACCGGATCAAATTGAGTGTTAAACTGCTATACGTTCAAGAATGGCAGGAGGCGTGCCAGTTGATTTTCGTATCGATGACAATATCCGGGCCTTTGCCCTTTCAGCGCTTGCATTATCCCGCGCCCAAATCTCACAGATTGGCGAAGTGCCATCCCAGTCGCGCCGGGCAATATTGGTAATACCGACTGAGTGATCAATCGGGTCCTGCGGACGTGTGCGCCCGCCGCCAAGTTCGATCACGGCCAGTCCAATTTGGCGGGTATCAAATCCGAGGCTTCCTGCAAAATCTATATGCTCTGGCAACGCATCGACAACCACATGAAGCGATGCCCGTTTCAAGTATGATATTGCATTCTCCATGAAATCAGATGGACCACCAAGAGCCGATACCATTTGGCCAAATTTTTCAGCAGCTTTGCCTGACGAGAAAGCCTCCTGCATTTTTTCCGTTGCAGCCTTTGAATTTTCACAAATACCGCCGGACACAAGCATTTCCGCACCAAGCGCCACGGTCACATCAAAAAGCGTTTGATCCACGTGTTTACCACTTAGAAAATCAACGGCATTTTGCATCTCAACAGCGTTACCAGCGGCTGAAGCCAGAGGAAAGTCCATATCGGTCAGCAAGGCGCTGGTTTTCAACCCTGCCCCATTTGCTACTGCAACCAGACTATTGGCAAGCTCTCGCGCCTCATCAACCGTGTTCATGAATGCGCCGGAGCCGATTTTTACATCCAAGACCAGGCCGCTCAATCCGGCAGCCAGCTTTTTGGATAGAATTGAGGCCGTGATCAGCGGCACGCTTTCGACTGTCGAGGTAACGTCTCTGATCGAATAAATGCGTTTGTCTGCAGGGGCAAGATCATCTGTTTGCCCGATAATGGCGCAGCCCACTTGTTTCACCACTTTGCGGAAAAGCTCATTTCCCGGTTGAGTCTGATATCCGGGGATAGAGTCAAACTTATCCAGTGTTCCGCCTGTATGGCCAAGGCCGCGCCCGGAAATCATCGGATTGAACGCACCACAGGCAGCGATTGCCGGGGCGAGCATCAAGGAAACATTGTCGCCGACACCACCTGTTGAATGTTTGTCCACAACCGCGCCATCAAGATCGGACCAATCCAGAACATTGCCTGAATCCCGCATTGCCAAAGTAAGAGCAATGACTTCGTCCCGCTCCATCCCGTTCAAATAAATCGCCATGGCAAGGGCCGCGACCTGTCCCTCGCTCACGCGACCATCGGTGACGCCCTCGATAAAAGTCTTGATTTCTTCGGTGCTGAGTTTTCGCTTGTCACGTTTGGCGCGGATCGTTTCTTGAGGTAACAATTCAATATCCTGTCGGATTGAGTTTAACGTTTGTACCGTCTAACACAGCAAGCAAATTGTCCAAAACGCCCGATGCACCAAAGCGCATTGTGTTTGGCGATGCCCATTCAGGGCCAAGAATACCGGCCGCAATGTCTAAATATTTTGCAGCATCCTCAACAGTCTTGATTCCGCCAGCAGGTTTGAAGCCGACGCCCTTGCCACTGTCCTTGATCGCACGAAGCATGATCTTGGCTACTTCAGGCGTGGCGTTTACCTCGACCTTTCCAGTTGATGTCTTGACGAAGTCCGCGCCACAATCAATCGCCAATCTTGAGGCCGAATAGATTGCGCCCTCATCCACCAGCCTGCCGGTTTCGATGATGACCTTTAGCAGGATAGGCGTGCGGCATGCATCGCGCACTCGGGCAATCTGATCAATACAGATATCAAGATCACCAGCAAGAAATGCCTCATAGGGAAATACGAGATCAATTTCATCCGTACCATTTTCGATCGCAGTTGAAACTTCCGCCAAAACAGCTTCAGTGTCAGTTCCCCCTTTGGGAAAATTGACAACGGTTGCGATTTTAATTTCTGTTCCCTCAAGCGCTTTTTTGGCGACAGGGATGAACTCTTTCCAGATACAAATAGCGGCCGTATTGCCAAAAGGTGTTTGAGCTCGCTTGCACAAAGCAATGACATCTGCCTCACGGCAATCATCGTTGAGATTGGTCAGATCCAAAAGCCCTATAGCTTTTTTGGCCACCTCCTTTTGCTCGCTTTGCTGGTCGCTCATGATTTCACACCCGTAATATAATTTGCCAATAGGTCGCCCAGTATCTGGCCGCCTTTGGGCGCCATTTCCTTGGTTTCTGTATGGGATAATTCAGAACCGGTCATGCCTGCGCCAAAATTGGTGATCACAGAAAAAGCCGCGACCTCAAGCCCGCAGAAACGAGCCAGTATGATCTCAGGCACGGTCGACATACCCACCGCATCGGCCCCAAGCATTTTCGCCATTCTTATCTCCGCAGGCGTTTCGAAACTCGGTCCCGAGAACCACATATAAACGCCTTCGCCGAGAGCAATCTTTGTGTCCACGGCAACCTTCCTGATATCATCCATCATGGAATGGGAATAAGCATTGGTCATACCGATAAAGCGCTTATCGGTCGGCTCGCCGATCAACGGATTCATCCCGGACCAGTTGATATGATCCGTGATCAACATGACTGAACCTGGAGGAAGATCATTTCGCAAAGAACCCGCCGAATTGGTCAAAACGAGCCGTTCAACACCAATGGCTGCCAGCACTTCAATGGGCAGACGCATAGCTGCCGCATCGCCATGTTCATAATAATGTACCCGGCCTGACAGCATTAAAACGGGTGTTCCGCCAATCGTTCCAGCAACCACTTCCCCAGCATGGCCAGATACGCCGCCGGACGGAAAACCCTCCAGATCGCCATAGGGAATCTTTATTGGGCTTTCTATCTTCTCGACCAGTCCGCCAAGACCAGAGCCCAATACCAGAGCTATCTTGGGCATCAGGCCATTGAGCCTCTTGATCAGCTCTGCTGTTGCCGCTTTCATGGCCAATGCTCCTTTTGGTTCTTCAGATGACAAAACTTTTGGGCAGCAAATCACCCAAAGTAACCGTCTCTACCACGCCATCCTTATTACACAAATGCACCTTAGTTTCCTGGCTGCCAAATTCTGCAATGCGTTGCCGGCAACCACCGCACGGCGTACATAAATCGGCCTTCAAACCCAAGACAGCGATCTCGGCGATTTTACCGCCGCCATCCATTACCATATGGGCAATAGCGCTTGTTTCCGCGCACCAGCCTTCCGGGGAGGACACATTTTCCACATTGGTTCCGGCAAAGACACGCCCATCTGTTGTAACAAGCGCTGCGCCTACCGGAAACTGCGAATAAGGCGAATGGGATTTTCCTGCGGCCTGAAGCGCAAGATGTTGCAAGTCTGCTGGCATTTATCTTTCCTTCGTGTAGGCAACACCGCCCGCCTTTGGCGGCACTGCTTTGCCGATTACCCCGGCGAGGAGAATAACCGTTAAAATATAAGGCAGGGCCTGCATCAACTGACTATTGACCATGCCGACAATAGGCAATTCGACACCCTGCAGGCGAATCGCAACAGCATCGAGAAAACCAAATAACAGACAGGCATACATGGCGCTCAAGGGGCGCCAGCGAGCGAAAATCAAAGCAGCCAGCGCAATGAAGCCTTTGCCGGCTGTCATGTTCTGCACAAAGCCTGCCTGTTGACCGATGGACAAATAGGTTCCTGCAAAGCCGCAGAGAATGCCGCAAATCATGACAGCCCTATACCGCGCCCAGATGACACTAATTCCTGCCGTATCAACAGCAGCAGGGTTTTCGCCTACTGCGCGCAAACGCAGGCCAAATCTTGTCCGGAAGATTACCCACCAGGTGATCGGGACCATGAGAAAGGCGAAATAAACAATGATATTGTGGCCTGAAATGAGATCGGCATAGATCGGGCCAAGTACGGGCACGCCTGACAGGCTTTCCGCAAAGGGCAGCTCAATCGGGCTAAATCTTTGGTCCTGACTAAGCTGCGGTGTTCTTCCACCACGGGAAAACCAGCTTTGGCCCAAAAGCGCCGTAAGTCCCAAGGCCACAAAATTGATCGCCACACCCGAAACGATCTGATTACCTTTTACGGTAATGGACGCAAAGGCGTGAATTATCGAAAGCCCGAGGGACACCAGCACCGCAAAGAAAAGCCCTATCCATGGCGAACCAAATACAGCAGCAGCAGCGCCAGCTGCAAACGCCGCGCCAAGCATTTTTCCTTCAAGACCAATATCGAATACGCCGGAGCGTTCTGAATAAAGGCCTGCAAGGGCTGCCAATAATAATGGTGTTGAAAGACGGACGGTGGAATCGAGAACCTGAAGGATGGTTGATAAATCCATGATCAAGCTCCATTGGTTTCTGCAGATGGCTTATCCGCTTGAGCGTTTGGATCCCGAGCGAAATAGCGCGATAAAGCCGGGCGATACATATGCTCCAGCGCCCCGGCGAAAAGGATCACCAGTCCTTGAATCACCACTATCATATCTCTTGAGATATTCGGCATATCAAAGGCTAGCTCCGCTCCGCCCTGCCACAGCATGCCAAAGAGGATTGCCGCAAAGATGATGCCGACGGGATGGTTCCGACCCATCAGAGCAACAGCAATGCCAACAAATCCGGCCCCGGCTGGAAAGCCTTCCTGAAGCCGATATTGATCTCCCATGATTGGATTGATCGCCATCATGCCAGCCAAAGCGCCGGAAACCAGCATGGCAATCACGATGGTTCTAACCGGAGGGATGCCGGCATAAACCGCAGCTTTTGGATTGGTACCGGTCGTCCTGATTTCATAACCAAGCTTGGTACGCCAGATCAAAACCCAAACGAGATAGCAAGCCAGAAGGGCCAACAAGAAACTAATATTGAAGGGCGAGCCACCAAGACTTGTTCCAAACAGTTCAAATGGCCAGGCCATTTTTGGAAGATGAGCGCCAGCTTCAAATGTCCGGGTTTCAGGGGCCATGGACCCAGCGGGTTTGAAAACCTCGACGAGCAAATAGACCATCAAGGCCGAGGCTATGAAATTGAACATGATGGTCGTGATGACCACATGGCTGCCGCGTTTTGCCTGCAACCAAGCGGGGATCAGGGCCCAGGCAGCGCCGAAGGCAGCGGCACCTATGACCGCCATTGGGAAGGTAACGTACCAAGGTACGTAACGATCGAGGGCCAAACAGGCTGAGGCCACGCCAATCCCGCCAATATAAGCCTGACCCTCAGAACCTATATTGAACAATCCGCAATGAATTGCGACGGCAACCGAAAGCCCGGTGAAAATAAAATTGGTTGCGTAAAAAAGCGTATAACCGATACCGCCGCCATAGCCAAAGGCTCCACGAACAAGGAGATAGGCCGCTTCAAAAGGATTTTCACCGACAATCAAAACAACCAGTCCGGCGACCAGAAAAGCGGTTACCAGATTCAAGAAAGGAATGAGGCCGTAATCAACCCATTTGGGCAATTCGTAGTTCATGCGCCTTCCTCAATTATCAAATGCCCATCACTGTCGAGGCTTGCAAACGGATTATGGGCGACTTCCCATAAATGTCCGTCTGGGTCCGCGAAATAACCGGAATAGCCGCCCCAAAATACTTTGTCAGGCGTTTTTACAGGCTTGGCTCCACAACTAAGAGCATGGGCATAAGCTGCATCGACTTCCGCGGTATCACTGCAATTATAGGCAAGGGAAACACCGCGAAACTCCGGTTGAGGAGCTGTTGAAATAACCGCATCCTCAGCCAAGGCATCATGTCCATAAAGACCTAAAACAATGCCTGTTCCTTTGAAGAAGGTTACGTTTTCATTGGAAACGCCAGCAGCCTTCCAACCGAGCGCTTCATAAAACTTTCGCGCTGCGGGCATATCTTTGACACCTAATGTCACAATGGAAATACGTGAATCAAAACTCATGCGGCTTCGCCCTTGTCGTTCTCGACCCCGGCCATTAACAGGCCAAGTTCGCCTTCACTGGTCTCGGGGCTTCGCTCACCGACCACTCGTCCGGCAAACATGACCAGGACCCGGTCCGAGAGCGATCTGATTTCATCCAGCTCAACAGACACGAGCAAAATTGCCTTTCCTTGATCGCGCATTTCAATGATGCGCTTGTGAATGAATTCAATCGCTCCCACGTCGACGCCTCTGGTGGGCTGACCGACGAGCAGCACGACCGGGTCGCGTTCCATTTCACGGGCAAGAACGATTTTCTGTTGATTACCGCCGGAAAAGTTGGCGGTTTTCAAACGGCAATTGGGCGGACGGATATCATATTGTTCAATTTTCTTTCGCGCATCATCGCGGATTGCATCTATCTGGAGAAAAGGACCATTCAGATATTCGCTGCGATCATGATAACCGAGAATGGAGTTTTCGTTTTCCTCAAAGGGTAAAACCAGCCCCATATGATGGCGATCTTCCGGCACATGAGCAAGGCCCCTGTCGCGAAGCACGCCCGGGTCAACACTACCGGTGACTCCAATTGGCTGGCCATCGAGAATAACTTTACCAGATTTTGCCCGACGAATGCCGGCAATGGCTTCCAGTAATTCTGACTGGCCGTTTCCAGCTACCCCGGCGATGCCGACAATTTCTCCCGCCTTAACATTAAAACTGACATTGTCGACCATGGTTACGCCACGACCATCCTTGACCGAGAGGCCTTCGACAGAAAGTTTGACGTCACCAGGCTTGGCGGGAGATTTATCTACCCGCAACAGAACCCTTCGACCGACCATCAATTCGGCTAATTCTTCAACACTAGTCTCGGCAGTTTTGCGGGTTGCAACCATTTCCCCACGGCGCATCACCGATACATTATCTGTAATGGCCATGATCTCCCGCAATTTATGGGTAATCAGGATGATAGTTTTGCCTTGCTGTTTGAGCTGTTCCAAAATCCGAAACAGATGATCTGCTTCAGCTGGCGTCAGGACGCCTGTCGGCTCATCCAGGATCAGAATTTCAGCGCCGCGGTAAAGCGCTTTTAAAATCTCAACTCTTTGCTGAAGCCCTACGGGCAGCTCTTCAATAATGGCATCAGGGTCAACCTCAAGAGCGTATTCTTTTTCAAGCCGGTGCAACTCTTTGCGGGCATTGGCAACCGCCTTGTTCAAGATACCACCGCCTTCAGCGCCTAGAATGATGTTTTCAAGAACTGTAAAATTTTCAACCAACATGAAGTGTTGGTGCACCATGCCGATGCCGGCGGCGATAGCGGCCTGACTATCGGAAATCTTGATGCCTTTTCCATCAATCAGGATATGGCCTTTGTCGGCCTGGTAGAAGCCATAAAGGATAGACATCAAAGTGGATTTGCCTGCGCCATTCTCGCCGATAATGCCGTGGATCGAGCCTTTGGCTACTTTCAGATCGATATCCTGATTCGCCTTGACCGGACCAAAAGCCTTGGAAATGCCTCTCAGCTCGATAGCCAGGGTATTTTGGGCAGAACGGTCTGGCTGATTGCCAAGTTTCTCATCTAAAGTCTTGTTCATATGGTTTTCGGCCTGGAACCCTTTGGGAAGTTGCATCAGTACAAACGACAGGTTTTGATTTGATGTAAGGATGGTTTGGGAGTCAATACTGTGGGAGGTTATTCACGAAAAGAATGCAGGGAGGAAACCGTTGCAGCCAAGTTTACGCTTGACGATAAATCACCATCCGACCACAAGTTACAGATGGATTTTGTTTTTAACACTTCGCCGAATATTTGTTGCAGACAAGGAGCATCTGACAGACTTGGGCCCCTTGCGACAAAGCTGCTTGGCTCAGAGATTTTGTTCGTAACGGATAAAGGCCTCGTTGATCTTGGCCTCACAGACAAGCCGATCAAAAGTCTGCGGGAAAGTGGCTGCACTGTAACCATTTTCGATGGAACAGAACCAGACCCTTCACTGAAAATCCTTGAACAGGCCATCGCCAAAGCTTTGGATATCAAGGCGACCGGTATCATTGGTTTTGGTGGTGGTTCTTCGATGGATTTGGCCAAGCTTGCTGCTTTGGTCGCCGGATCAGGCGAAAACCTTGATGAAGCCTGGGGCGTTGGTTTGGCCAAAGGACCTAGACTTCCGCTGGTTCTGGTTCCCACTACGGCTGGTACAGGTTCGGAAGTTACGCCCGTTTCTATTATTACAGTTGGCGGCGATGAAAAGCGCGGGGTGTCCTCACCTGTTATCTTGCCTGATCTGGCAATTTTGGACGCTGGCCTCACAACAGGCCTTCCGCAACACATAACCGCTGCAACCGGCATTGATGCAATGGTTCATGCCATTGAAGCCTATACGTCCAGAGCCAAGAACAGTAATCCAATGTCCAAAATGCTTGCGGTGGAAGCATTGAAACTGCTTGGCGCAAATATCAAAACTGTCTGTTTTGATGGCAATAATATCGAAGCGCGAGAGGCGATGCTGCTGGGGTCCATGCTGGCCGGAATGGCCTTTGCTAACTCCCCGGTGGCGGCTGTTCACGCCCTCGCTTACCCGATTGGCGGTATGTTCCATATTCCCCATGGGCTTTCAAATGCATTGGTCCTGAAGGAAGTAATGCGTTTCAACTCGCCAGTCTGTTCGAGTGAGTATGCTGAGTTGGCTCCCCACATTTTTCCTGATCTGGCTAATGAGACTTCGAGCCAGGCGATCTGTTCGGCATTGATTGAGCGCCTTGGGAAGCTATCAAAGGAAATCGGACTTCAACAGGGATTGCGTGAAGTAGGCATAACCCGTGATGATTTGCCAATTATGGCGAAAGCGGCAATGAAACAGACAAGGCTCCTCGTCAACAATCCTCGCGAAGTCAGCGAAAGCGACGCTTTGTCAATTTACAAAGCTGCCTGGTAAGGCATAAAGAAAGACCAAAATGGCCAAATCAACTCCTTTAACCCGTGATGAATTCATGGCGTTTCGCCCGCTGCAAACCCGCTGGGCGGACAATGACATGTATGGCCATATGAATAACGTGGTTCATTACGCCTTGTTCGACACGGCGGTAAATAGTTGGCTGATTGATCTGGAACTGTTGAACCTGACTGAGGGCGAAACCATTGGCCTTGTAGTTGAAACCGCGTGCAGTTATTTCAGTGAACTCAAATTTCCAGACAAGATCGTAGCTGGCATCCGAATTGGCAATCTGGGGACATCTTCCGTGCGCTATGAGATCGCGCTCTTTGCCAATGATGAAGAAATTGCAGCGGCCCAAGGCCATTTCGTGCATGTTTATGTGAACCGCGAGACACGAAAACCGGAACCGCTGCCAAAGCTTTGGCGGCTTGCCTTGGAAGACTATCTGCGCTGATTTAGACTATTTGCGTCAGCAGGCAGCTAGAGCGTCTGAGTCCAGTTCATCAATTGCACCATCGCATGCATCCGGGTCTGCCTTGGTACCAAGCTCCGCTTCAGGATTGGGCTCTTTGATGGTTGCAACGGACAGGTTCGACAAACTCGGTTCGGAATAATCGACATCAATCACAAATTTCGAGTGCTTTTCTTCTTCCGGATATTCAACGGTGTTGGAGACATAAATCACTGGCGCTTCGCTATTGTCGTCAAACGGCTTTTCATCAATCAATCCGTCAAATGGCCAGGCTTTTTTCAGTTCTGCAACGCTCAGGGATGAAACATTCACGTCAATATTATGCGGGGCACCGTCGACACGATAAGGACAGGAGCGCTTGTTACAATTTCCACCATAGGCAAATTGCCAGATTTCTGGTTTATCCCAGTTACCCAACGGGAAAGTGCCGCGAATATCGTCTTTATACCGAGCATACCAAAGCTTCATTCGGGACAGTAATGGATAATCCGCACGGTTGGCCGCGATGAAATTGGCCGAACTGTGATTGGTGTACAGCATCGGATAACGATCCAACTTCTTGTAAATATAACTTGCAAACCGCTCTGCTTCTTTCAGACTCATGAATTTGCTGGTGTCCATGCTTTCAATATCAAGGACGATGACCTCATCAGGTTGCGGATCAGCAAATTGAAGAAAGTGGAGAGCCTGCTGCTCAGGGTTTCCAGTGCGGCCAAGATGATAGGCGCCCCATTTCAAACCAAGGGTTTTGGCGAGAAGGCGTCTGGTATGATACAGTTCCTTGGTAACTGAGTATTTTCGCCATTTGGCACCGCACAGGGTTCGGCGATCCGAGCAATATTCAGCAGACAGACCATCGCTGGCCTTGTTGATGAAACCTGCAATACGCGGATTTTTGACAATCTTGCCCCATTCCAACGGATTCAACTCATAGGCATCCAAGATCAGGGCTTTGTTGCTGTCACGCCAAGGCCTGTTGAAATCCGACGCATCGGCATTTGTTGTTAGCCCGGAGGAAAAGACAATTGCCGCTGCCACCAATAATGAGCTTTTTTTGATCAGCTTGGCCGCTACTTTCTGCAATGGAGATACCACCTTTATTGAAGCGATTGATTGTCTCGTGGCAGTAAAATATATCATGCTGGTTCCAGAATCAGTTTACCCGTTATGTAAGAAACTAGACTTCGGTAATTAATGATTGATTAACCATGTTTGCATTTCGCTAAAGCTGAAATAGGGTATTTAAATGGCAAATTCCAATAATCACGATCTGCAGACAAGCATAACTGGGCTGGAAGAGCTAGTGGCTCATCAAAGTGTCGCTATTGAGGAGCTCTCTACAACCGTTGCCAAGCAATGGGATCAGATGGATAAGATGAAAGCCCGGCTGGATGCGCTCACGGCAAGGTTTCTTGATCTGGAAGATGCGACGGGTCCTGCCCCTGAAAACACCAAGCCGCCCCATTACTGATGCTGACCTTAAAAGAACTCACTTCACGATTTCCACAAAATGGAAAACTGGAATGGATTGGAACGCGGCCGGGCAGACGGTTTGCTGTCGAAAGCCATCAACAGATGGCAGTTTTGGATAGAGGCCTTGAGGCCGACCGCAGCGTTAGAGCCAACAACCGTTCTGTTACCCTTATCCAGGCTGAGCATTTACCGGTTATTGCAGCTTTATGTGCAAAGGAATTGGTCGATCCCGCTGAGTTGAGGCGAAATTTGGTGGTCAGCGGCATCAATCTTCTGGCGCTCAAAGGCAGACAGTTTTCTCTTGGAGATGTTATACTCGAAGGAATGGAAATTTGTGCGCCCTGCTCTCATATGGAAAAAATTCTCGGAACAGGTGGCTATAATGCCATGCGCGGACATGGCGGGATCACCGCAAAAGTGATCAAAACCGGCATCATCAGTATTGGCGATAACATTACTGCTCTTTGATTTTGCCTCAAAAAAAACGGGAGCCGAAGCTCCCGTTCAAATCCATCAAGACCAAAAGATCTTAGTATGGGCAGGCATTGTCTGACATATAGTCATGCACTTCGACTTTGCCAGTCGCTATTTCATAAGCCGCTTTATAGGTCGCTGCCATCATTGAATCGTTCAACAAATCTTTATTGTTGTCATCGATTGCAATATCAACGCCGCCTTCTTTAAGACCAAGCACTGAGAAGCCTGTAGACCAATTGCCGTCATTTACATCCTTGAATGCATTGTAAACAGCAACATCCACGCGTTTCAACATGGAGGTCAATACTTTACCGGGATGCAAACCGTTCTGGTTTGAGT